>CAVKNF010000150.1:0-5551 GCA_963657415.1 bacterium
TGGTCTGAACATTGCTCCCCTAACCGCCCCCATAGACTCTCCCTATATGCAAAGATCTTTCCCTATGTTTGGCAACAAGGAGAAACTGTATGCAGGTTTGCCGGAATTCATAGCAGACTCCTTGCCTGACCGATGGGGAAATGTCGTCTTCCAAAAATGGCTTGATGCCAACCATTTACGTTCCAAGCAAATCAATGCCGTTGACAGACTTTCTTTCATCGGAAGGCGCGCCATGGGTGCATTGGAGTTCGAACCTGCCCGCGTGACAGAAGACGCATCCGTAAACATCGAACTGACATCGCTCTACGAGTTGGCGAACAAGATATTCCAGGAAAGGCAAGACATATCCATCGACATCGGCGACACCCTTATCATGGAGGATCTATACAAGGTGGGCACCTCTGCTGGTGGTCAGCGTCCGAAGGCAATCATCGCCATTGACGAGACAACAGGCGCCGTCCGCTCAGGACAAGCAGACTTGCCTCCCAACTTCAAGCATTACATCCTGAAGTTTGACACGAGCAAGCCCAAGGAGTTTCCATTCACTAAAGTAGAAATGGCATATTATCTCATGGCGAAGGACGCGGGTATTACCATGATGCCGTCACGCTTGGTAGAGATTGAGGGAACCCAAAATTTCTTGACCCAACGCTTTGACAGAGTGGAAGGCGAGAAACTGCACACCCAGACCTTGGCAGCCATGAGTTCGCTGGCAGACACTTACGAAGACTTGTTTGTTGTAGGTCGCAAGCTCCACTTGTCTGCTGTAGAGCAAGCCCAACAATACAGAAGGATGGTGTTCAACGTGTTGGCTATGAACGTGGACGACCATACCAAGAATTTCTCTTTCGTCATGGATAGGAAGGGCACCTGGAATCTGTCTCCAGCCTACGACATGATATTCTCTGCCGACCCCGACTCGTATTTCTTTCGCCATCACGATTTATCCATCCTCGGCAAGCGTAGCAACATCACAAGAAACGACCTGATGCTCTTCGCCCAAAGGCAAGACATCAAGAACGCCACTAACATCATTGACGAGGTAGCCGAAGCAGTAGGCAGATTCAGAGCATACGCTGAGGCTGTTGGCATCAGCGACTATTGGATAAGAAAGATAGAGAAGGCGTTGTTAACACCTTGATGCATAGCTTGCAGAAGTTGCGTGCGCTGATGTTTTGGCATATGTCGCAAACGTGTGCGGCATATGCCAAAAACATTTGCGACAAATGTCAAAAACGTGTGCGGCATATGTCGCACAACTCTTTGGCATATGTCAAAACATCCATGGAGCAAGATTTTGCAAACGGGTTGACGGACGGTTTACATCGCTTAAGGTGTGTCCTGGCATTGGCAAGGAAGTTGTGTTGCCATGCTATGATTAACGTAGGTGAGATACATATTTAAATATATGTATGCTGTTATTACAAATATGTGTGCCGTTTTCTTGTCGTTAAAGGTATCGTGGAGGTCTATTTTACAAGAGATTTTTCATTGTTTATTCATTTCTCTTGCATTTGTTTGGAGGGGTCGCTAAAAAGACGTAATTTTGCCCTCGATAAATAGACAGTCCGGTTGTAACGGGCGCAAAACAAAACAAACATGATAAAAATAACTTTTCCTGACGGTTCTGTTCGCGAGTACGAACAGGGAGTAACGGGGCTTCAAATTGCCGAGAGCATTTCGCCGGCTCTCGCACGCAACGTTGTAAGTTGCGGAGTGAATGGCGAAACGGTAGAGTTGAACCGACCCATCAACAGCGACGCAAGCATCGCTCTTTATCGCTTTGAGGACGAAGAGGGCAAGCACGCCTTCTGGCACACCTCAGCCCATCTGCTGGCAGAGGCACTCCAGGAGTTGTATCCTGGCATCCAGTTTGGATTCGGACCTGCCATAGAGGCTGGCTTCTTCTATGACGTGCTGCTGCCAAACGGCGAGCAGATACGCGAGTCAGACTTCCCGAAGATAGAGCAGAAGATGATGGAATTGGCAAAGAAGGACGAACCGCTTGTGCGCAAGGAGGTTTCAAAAGCCGATTCGCTGAAGGAGTTTGCTGCTGACGGACAGACATATAAATGCGAGCACATCGAGCAGGATCTCGAGGATGGCACCATAACAACCTATACACAGGGCAACTTCACTGATCTCTGTAAAGGTCCTCACCTTGTGAGCACAGGCATCATCAAGGCAGTGAAACTCACTTCCATCGCCGGCGCATTCTGGCGTGGCGACGCTAAGCGCGAGCAGATGCAGCGCCTTTATGGTATCTCGTTCCCGAAGAAGAAACTTCTCGACGAATATCTCGTGATGCTCGAGGAAGCAAAGAAACGCGACCACAGAAAGATAGGCAAGGAGATGGAACTCTTCATGTTCTCCGACAGAGTGGGCAAGGGACTTCCTATCTGGCTTCCAAAGGGCACCGACCTGCGTCTGCGTCTGCAGGATATGTTGCGCAAGATACAGAAGCGCTTCGGCTATCAGGAGGTTATCACTCCGCATATCGGATCGAAGAACCTCTATGTGACATCAGGTCACTATGCTCACTACGGCAAGGACTCATTCCAGCCAATACACACACCTGAGGAGGATGAGGAATACATGCTCAAACCAATGAACTGCCCTCACCACTGCGAGGTGTTCGCTTGGAAACCACGTTCTTACAAGGATCTGCCATTCCGCTGCGCAGAGTTCGGTACCGTCTACCGCTATGAGAAGAGTGGTGAGCTCCATGGACTCACCCGTGTGAGATCGTTCACCCAGGACGATGCCCACATCTTCTGCCGCCCTGACCAGGTGAAGAGCGAGTTCCTCCGCGTGCTCGACATCATCCAGGCCGTGTTCTCCATCTTCGGTTTCTCTGATGACCAGGTGGAATTCCAGATTTCTCTGCGCGACCCTAACGACAAGGAGAAGTATATAGGCTCCGACGAGATATGGAACACAGCAGAGCAGGCCATCATCGACGCTTGCAACGAGAAGGGCATCAAGGCCCGTGTAGAGCTCGGCGAGGCAGCATTCTATGGTCCTAAACTCGACTGTATGGTGAAGGACGCTATCGGCAGAAGATGGCAGCTCGGAACTATCCAGGTGGACTACAATCTGCCAATGCGATTCAAACTGGAATATACCGCCGATGACAACTCTAAGCAGGTGCCAGTGATGATACACCGTGCGCCATTCGGTTCACTCGAGCGCTTCACCGCTGTGCTCATAGAGCATACGGCAGGTCACTTCCCATTGTGGCTCACCCCAGACCAGGTGGCTATATTGCCAATCTCGGAGAAATACAACGACTACGCTCAGAAAGTGCACGAGCAGTTTGAAGAGGGTGGTGTGCGTGCCTTCGTTGACGACAGAAACGAGAAGATAGGCCGCAAGATCCGCGATAACGAACTCAAGCGCATACCTTACATGGTGATTGTGGGCGAGAAGGAGGCTGCCGAGGGTCTGCTCTCAATGCGTCAGCAGGGCGGTGGCGACCAGGCTACGATGCCAGTGGCTGACTTCATCAAGCGAATCAATGATGAAGTAGCACAACAGCTCAAGGCTACGGAAATAAAGCCACAGTGTTAGTTAAAAAACATTAAGTTAACAGACTATATCGGGTGCAAAGTTTAATAATTAGTAAGAAAGTTATTAACTTTGCACCTAATTATGACAGGTGCCTATGTGCCTGATTTTACGGACAATTAAAAGTAATTAATGAAGAACGACAAACTGAAATTCCAGTACCGCACCAATGAACAGATACATGTCAAGGAGGTACGCGTAGTAAGCGATGAAGGCGCCATGGTGATGCCTACACGACAAGCCTTGGATCTGGCACGCCAGCAAGGCGTGGATCTTGTAGAGATTTCCCCGAATGCACAACCGCCCGTTTGCCGTATAATTGATTACTCCAAGTTCATCTATCAGCAGAAGAAGCATCAGAAGGAGGCTAAGCAGAAGCAGGTGAAGGTGGAAGTGAAGGAGATTCGCTTCGGACCTCAGACCGACGAGCATGATTACGCCTTCAAACTGAAGCACGCCAAGGAGTTCCTCGAACAGGGCAACAAGGTGCGCGCTTACGTATTCTTCCGCGGACGCTCTATCCTTTTTAAGGAGCAGGGCGAGGTGCTCTTACTCCGTTTCGCCAACGACCTGGAGGAACTTGGCAAGGTGGAGCAGATGCCTAAGCTCGAAGGAAAGAAGATGTTTCTCTTCCTTGCTCCGAAGAAAGCCACCCAGGTGGTGAAGAAGAGCCAGCAGAAGATGGACCGCGAGAAGCGTGAAGCTGAAGCACGCGAGGCACAGCGCATAGAAGATGAGAACAGAGCAGCCGAAAATGGTCTTGGCAACGTCAAAGGTGCCGACGCTCTGAAGAATCTCAAATTCGACGAAGAATAGGAAATAATATCAAAGACGAGCTGCGCGTTGGTATGCGTTGCCGTCTACCTCACGTCTGCCGGAAGTTTCCCCTCGGGGAATGTGCAGTATTGCTGGGGTCAGAGTTTTATCAATAACAATTTAAATTCAAACAAAATGCCAAAAGTAAAGACAAATTCCGGCGCTAAGAAGCGTTTTTCTTTCACCGGTACTGGTAAGATCAAGCGTCGTCACGCTTTCCACAGCCACATTCTTACTAAGAAGACAAAGAAGCAGAAGAGAAATCTGCTCGGTTTCACAATCGTGGATCAGACTAACACAAAGCAGGTTCGCGACCTCCTTTGTCTGCGTTAATTAACCCCTAATGTTTAATATTTAAAGAAGAAAGAAAACTATGCCAAGAAGTGTAAATCATGTTGCCTCTAAGGCAAAGAGGACTCGTATTCTGAAGTTGACCAGGGGTTATTATGGCGCACGCAAGAACGTGTGGACTGTAGCCAAGAACACTTGGGAGAAAGGTTTGACCTACGCTTACCGCGACCGTCGTAACAAGAAGCGCAGCTTCCGCGCTCTGTGGATTCAGCGTATCAACGCTGCTGCCCGCATCGAGGGTCTTAGCTACTCACAGCTGATGGGTGCCCTTCACAAGGCAAACATCGAGATCAACCGCAAGGTGCTTGCTGACCTCGCTGTCAACAACCCTGCAGCTTTCCAGGCTATCGTAGCAAAGGTAAAGTAAGAAAGAGTTATCTTACCAAAACAAATAGAGAGTGGTGTCCGTCATGAGGATGCCACTCTTTTTCTTTTATTGTCCTTAGTCTAAGACTTATTTCTTGTTTTATAACGCTTAATTTTATATATTTGCAGAAAAATCCGGAGTATGGCAAGAAAACTTTATCCATTGGGCATCCAGACCTTTGAACGTATAATCAAGGAAGATAAGTTTTATGTGGACAAGACAGAGTATGTGTATCACATGACACATACGGATGGCACTTACTTTTTCCTTAGTCGCCCGCGACGTTTTGGCAAGTCGTTGCTCGTGTCTACGCTCCAAAGTTACTTCGAGGGCAAGAAGGAACTTTTCCATGGTCTCGCTATTGAGCAGTTGGAGAAGGAGTGGACGGAATATCCCGTGCTGCATTTCGACATGAGTTTGGGAAAGCACATGGAGAAGGAGCAATTGGAG
>CAVKNF010000151.1:0-5388 GCA_963657415.1 bacterium
CGTTCGCAAAGTTACAACAAAATGTTAAATTACAAAACTATTGTGCTACGTTTTGCAATATTAGCCCCGTTATTTAACAAATTGCCATGTCTTTGTTGCCTAAAAAGCATCGATTGTAACCTTCATCAGTGTGTTTTCTTGCAGATACTAAGTTGTAATGTGTTTTTGGCTTATGTTCTGTTATGTTTACTTGTACTGGAAATGATGTTTCAATCATTGGTGATAGTTCTGTTTCGTGACTTGAAACCGCCATTTCAAGTCTTGAAACGGCCATTTCGTGTCTTGAAACGGCCATTTCAAGTCACGAAACGGAGATTTTGCTTAGGTGTAATTAGGAGGTACAGCGTCCTCGCTTTGCCACTCAAGGCGGATAACCCCGCCCTGTAAGGGCAACTAAATACAGCCCAGGGTAACACCCTGGGTAAAGGTGTGCCTCAGTATTATGCGCCCTGCCACCTAACAAAAAAAGAGGGGTGCACCAAATGCGCACATTTGATACACCCTCTGCTGAAATAAAGGAAACGTGTGGTTGATTGCCGTTTCCGGGAAAATCTCCCTTCTTAAATAGACTGTTGTTGGTAGGAGTTAATTCGTTAGTTGGTGTAGCAACTCTCACCGTGCTCGTAGATATCGAGACCTTCCTCTTCCACTCGCTTGTAGACGGCAAGCAAAGATTTCTTCACATCCTCAAATTTTGTTTTGCGGATAATTGCTTCAATCTTCTTCATCTTATTCTTCTTTGGTTGTATAATTAAGTTGCTGTGTAGTCGATTAAACTAACAAAATGTGTTGTTCTTACTGCAAAGGTATTACAAAAGGTTAGAATATACCACAAAACACTAACATATTTCACGAATAATTCTTTCTGGCTTACAATATGCTGTCTATCTCGTCTATTATACTAACGAAATGCTATACAATATATGTTAAAGTCTTACAAACTGAAATAAAACAAATAATCATACGTGATTTTATGTGATGTTTTTCTTTTTTATTCCGACAAATAGTTGTAATTTTGCATCGGATAACAGACAACTTGTTAGTTTTTGACAACCATAAAGGAATAATATGAATAAAACAGTCCGTTTTACAAAGATGCACGGCGCAGGCAATGATTATATATATGTTAATACATTATTATATAATATACCTGACCCTGAGAAGACTTCCATCCTGTGGAGCGCGCCTCACACGGGTATAGGAAGCGATGGACTGATTCTCATCGGTAAACCGGAGAATGAGGCTGAGGCTGACTTCTCTATGCACATCTACAATGCTGACGGTTCGGAGGCTATGATGTGTGGCAACGGTAGCCGTTGCGTGGGTAAATATGTGCACGACAAGGGGCTGACCGACAAGACTACGATCAGACTGGAGACTCAGTCGGGAGTGAAGATACTCCGACTTCATCTTGTTGACGGTGTGGTAGACACCGTGACAGTAGACATGTCAGAACCCAAACTTGAGAATGATGCGCAGTTTACCCTCAAGTCGCCTGCAACTCTCGAAGCCGACGGCCGACAGTTTGCAGGCACGTTTGTTTGTATGGGTAACCCTCACTTCGTCACCTTCGTAGATGATATCGATACGATAGACATAGCACGCTATGGCAAGATAATGGAGCGCGACGGCGCTTTCCCCCAGCGATGCAATATAGAGTTTGCTCAGGTCATAGCCCCTGGCGTGATACGCACACGAGTGTGGGAGCGAGGCAGTGGCATCACGATGGCTTGTGGCACAGGTGCTTGTGCCACTGCGGTGGCGGCATCGGTGACAGGACGCTCGGGCAGACAGAGTGACATCATCATGGATGGCGGCAAGTTGCACATAGAGTGGGGCGAGGCCGACAACCATATATATATGACGGGTCCTGCGGCATTCGTCTTTGATGGAGAGATCGAGTTAGGTTGAAAGTTGAAAGTTGAAAGTTGAAAGTTATGATTACTATTCATAGTAGGTGCTGCGTCCTCGCTGCACCCTCTCAAGTGGAAAATCTAATGGGTAGCCTCAAGCGCGAAGGGTGCAGCGGGGGCGCAGCACCTACTACACCCTGAAGGGGCAACTAAATACAGCCCAGGGCAACACCCTGGGGATAATGAATACAACAAACAATGCGCCCTGTAAGGGCAGCTAAATTAAAATTATATAGGGAAAACAAACTTAATATAATCAATATAAAGTAGAATTAAAAAATATGGCATTAGTAAACGAACATTTCCTGAAACTGTCGAGCAACTATCTCTTTGCCGACATTGCCAAGAAGGTGACGGCCTACAAACTGACGCACCCTGGACAGAAGGTCATCAGTCTGGGCATCGGCGACGTGACGCGTCCACTCTGTCCTGCTGTCATCGAAGCCATGCACAAGGCTGTCGACGAGATGGCGCACCAGGCCACATTTCGTGGTTATGGTCCTGAGCGTGGCTACGACTTCCTGCGCGAGGCTATCATCAAGAATGACTTCCTGCCCCGCGGCATACATCTCGACCCTAACGAGATATTCGTCAATGACGGAGCGAAGAGCGACACGGGAAACATACAGGAGATACTCCGCTGGGACAACACGGTGGCTGTCACCGACCCTATCTATCCCGTATATATCGACTCCAATGCCATGATAGGCCGTGCCGGAGTATTTGAGAATGGCAAGTGGAGCAACATCACTTACATGCCATGCACCGACGGCAACGGATTTACTCCCCAGATTCCTGACCACAGGGTGGACATGATCTATCTGTGCTATCCTAATAACCCTACGGGTACGGTCATCACCAAGGAGGAACTCCGCAAGTGGGTCAACTTCGCCATAAAGAATGAGAGCATCATCCTCTATGACGCTGCCTATGAGGCTTACATCAAGGACCCCGAGATACCACATTCTATATATGAGATACGTGGCGCCCGCAAGGTGGCTATCGAGTTTCACAGTTATTCCAAGACCGCAGGTTTCACCGGCGTGCGCTGTGGCTACACCGTGGTGCCTAAGGAACTGACTGCCGTGGCACTCGACGGCACAGTGGCAAACCTCAACCAAATATGGGATCGCAGACAGAGCACCAAGTTTAATGGCACGAGTTACATCTCGCAGCGTGCTGCCGAAGCCATCTACTCTCCCGAGGGAAAGAAGCAGGTCAAGGAGGTTATCGACTACTACATGGAGAATGCGCGCCTCATGCGTGAGCGCCTCACGGCAATGGGACTGAAGGTCTATGGCGGCGAGAATGCTCCTTATCTCTGGGTGAAGACTCCTAATGACACTCCAAGTTGGAAATTCTTCGAGGAGATGCTCTATGGCGCAAGCGTAGTGTGCACACCGGGTGTGGGCTTCGGTCCTTCGGGTGAAGGATTTATCCGCCTGACAGCCTTCGGCGAGCATGACGACTGTGTGGAGGCTATCGACAGAATAGAGAAATGGCTCGGAAAGTAAAGTCGTGGCTTGGCAAATAATAACAGAGAATATATAATTCAAAGAACAAATAATAATAGTGTGGAATTAAAAACACGCGTAATTTATAAAAACTATGAGTAACTTAAGATTTGATGCAGTATCAGAGGCTTCACGCAGGAAGCCTGTAGAAGTGGCTACTCCCGCAGAGCGCCCAAGCGAATTCTACGGCAAGAAGGTTTTCAACCGTCAGAAGATGTATAAGTATCTTCCTGCCGATGTGTATGAAAAACTCATCGATGTTATCGACAACGGTGCACGTCTTGACCGCAGCATTGCCGATGCAGTGGCAAAGGGCATTAAGCAGTGGGCTGACGAGAATGGTGTGACACACTACACTCACTGGTTTCAGCCATTGACCGAAGGCACTGCCGAGAAGCACGACAGCTTCATCGAGCATGACGGCAAGGGCGGTATGATAGAGGAATTCTCAGGCAAGTTGCTCGTACAGCAGGAGCCTGACGCCAGCTCGTTCCCTTCAGGCGGTATCCGTTCTACCTTCGAGGCTCGCGGATATTCTGCATGGGATCCTACATCTCCTGTGTTTATCATCGACGACACTCTGTGTATCCCTACAATATTCATCTCTTACACTGGTGAGGCTCTCGACTATAAGGCTCCTCTGCTCCGTGCTCTGCACGCTGTCAATGTGGCTGCCACTGACGTGTGCCACTACTTCAATCCTGACGTGAAGAAGGTTATCTCCAACCTCGGATGGGAGCAGGAGTACTTCCTCGTGGACGAGGCTCTCTATGCAGCACGTCCTGACCTCATGCTGACAGGCCGCACTCTGATGGGTCATGACTCAGCAAAGAACCAGCAGATGGATGACCACTATTTCGGCGCTATCCCTGAGCGTGTGCAGGCTTTCATGAAGGACTTTGAGATCCAGGCTCTCGAGTTGGGTATCCCTTGCAAGACTCGTCACAATGAGGTGGCTCCTAACCAGTTTGAGGTGGCTCCTATCTTTGAGGAGACAAATCTCGCTGTTGACCACAACATGCTCATCATGAGTCTTATGAAGAAGGTTGCTCGTCATCACGGATTCCGCGCTCTGCTTCACGAAAAACCATTCGCAGGCATCAACGGTTCTGGTAAGCACAACAACTGGAGTTTGGCTACTGACACTGGCATCCTGCTCCACGCTCCTGGCAAGACTCCTGCCGACAACCTGCGCTTCGTAGTCTTCATCGTGGAGACTCTGATGGGTGTCTACAAGCACAATGGTCTGCTCAAGGCCAGCATCATGAGCGCTACCAATGCTCACCGTCTGGGAGCCAACGAGGCACCTCCGGCAATCATCTCTTCATTCCTCGGCAAGCAGCTCTCCGAACTCCTCGACCACATCGAGAAGGCTGACAAGGACGAACTCTTCGCTGTGGCTGGCAAGCAGGGCATGAAACTCGATATTCCTGAGATTCCTGAACTCCTCATCGACAATACCGACCGTAACCGTACATCGCCATTCGCATTCACCGGCAACCGCTTCGAGTTCCGTGCTGTGGGTTCTGAGGCTAACTGTGCTTCTGCCATGATCGTGCTCAACACTGCTGTGGCTGAGGCTCTCGTAGACTTCAAGAAGCGTGTGGACGCTCTCATCGCTAAGGGTGAGGACCAGACATCTGCTATCGTAGAGGTCATCCGTGAGGACATCAAGGCTTGCAAGCCAGTACGTTTCGACGGCAACGGCTACTCTGACGAGTGGGTCATCGAGGCTCAGAAGCGCGGTCTTGACTGCGAGAAGAGCTGCCCGAAGATCTTCGAGCGCTATCTCGATGATGACTCTGTGAAGATGTTTGAGGACATGAACGTGATGAAGAAGAACGAACTTGAGGCCCGCAATGAGGTGAAGTGGGAGACCTACACCAAGAAGATACAGATCGAGGCTCGTGTGATGGGTGACCTCTCTATGAATCACATCATCCCTGTGGCTACTCACTATC
>CAVKNF010000152.1:0-5387 GCA_963657415.1 bacterium
ACCTCTCCATGAAGGAAGGCAAGGCTATGAATGCCACCATAGATGTCATAGACAGAAATGCGCAACGCTTGCTCAACCTCGTCAATCAGTTGCTCGATTTCAATAAGGTGCAGCAAAGTGGCATGCAGATGCATTTCAAATTGCAGAACATATCCAAGTTGATGCGCGCTGTAGCAGAACGCTTTGAGCCGACTATGCAGAAGAATGGCACTCGCCTGGAAGTCGTTTATCCAAGTGACGACTTTGTGGCGGTCATAGACAAGGAGGCCATAACCAAGGTTGTCAGCAACTTGATGACCAATGCCTCAAAATACACCAAAGACTATGTTAGGCTGAGTTGTAAAGTGCTGAACAAAGAGAACTTTTGCATCGAGGTATGTGACAATGGTGAAGGAGTCAGTGCCGATGAGCAGGATAAGATTTTCTCTGCTTTTTACCAAGCCAAGGACAACAAACCGGGTACTGGCATTGGCTTGAGCATTGTCAAGAATCTGGTGGCTGCCCATCAGGGTAAGGTGGAAGTGGTTTCAAAGGTCGGCATGGGAGCTACCTTCATCGTCACTTTGCCTATCCATCAGCAAGATGTGGCAGTGGGCGAGGAGGAAGATGCTTCTGGCTTAAATCATCAGGTGCTTGATGCCGATAATTTCGAGAAGGAAAAGGATGTGGAGAAGGAGAAGGAAGAGACGGAAAATCAAGGAAAACCGTCTATGCTTGTCGTGGAGGACGACGAAGACATGCGTAAGTTTATCGCTTCCAATTTCTCTGACAATTATCAAGTGTTTGCGGCTGAGAATGGAGTGGAAGGCCTCAAACAGCTTGGCTTGCATACCATCGACTTGATCGTGAGCGACTGGATGATGCCCGAGATGGACGGTGCGGAGTTCTGTCGTAGGGTGCGTCAAAATCAGCAGACCAGCCATGTGCCATTTGTCATGCTCACAGCAAAGACTGACGATGGCAGCAAGGCTGAAAGCATGAATTGTGGGGCGGACGCCTATATAGAGAAACCGTTCTCTATGAAATATCTTGAGGCTTGCATACGTAATCTGATAGAGATGCGCCATCTCTTGCAGAGCAAATATTCACACACGCCTCTGGAACCCATCACAGAGGTGGCTTCCAACTCGGTGGACAATGAGTTTCTGGTGAAGATGAGCCAACTGATAGAGGATAATATCACCAATCCATGTCTCAGTGTGGTTTTCCTGGCAGAACAGATGAACATCAGTCGAAGTTCCTTGTTTGCGAAAATCAAAGCCCTGGTGGATGTCACTCCTAATGAACTGATACAGTTGGTTAAACTCAAGAAGGCCGCAGCATTGTTAAAGAGTGGCAATCATCGCATCAGTGAAGTATGCTATATGGTAGGCTTCAGCAGCCCAAGTTATTTCTCCAAATGCTTCCAGAAACAGTTTGGCATGCGGCCGGGAGAGTTTGTGGAGCAGAATGCAAACTTGAAAGACAAGAAAGTAGATTTGGACGATTTGCTGAAGGATGTGTGAAGCCATGCCAAAGGTAGAGTCACACTCCGTTGCGTAGTTTGATGCACGTACGTTCATCGGCCAACGCACCTAGGTTCATCAGCCAACGCACGTACGTGCATTGCCCATTGCACGTACGTGCGTTTTTCTGTTCAAAATGTCATCACGGTTATTAGGGCGCGCGTTTTTCATACAATGTTTTTGCCAATTGGATAAAATATAGTACTTTTGCAGTATGGTTGGAACGGTTCTGACCATATTAAAAAGACGTAACAATAAAAACATTATGGGACTTTTTTCCAAAATATTCAATAAGAAAGCAACGGAAAACAAAGCCGGAGGCATGGAAGACTACATGACTCTGGTGAGGGTTTATCTGCAGGCTTCGCTCGCAGCCGGTCTCGGCATCACTAATCTTGCAGCATTGCCTGACCTCCGCACATTCAAGATGACACTTCATGTGCCTACCACCAACAACAAACTGGGTCTGGGCGAGAAAAACCACTGCAAGAAGATGATGAAGGACATCTATGGCACCGACGACTCATTCTTTAAAGAGATAGACCAAAGCATACGCAAGAACTGCAAGAAACTGCAGGATGTGCAGGCCTACATGCTTCAGTTTCAGGGTTTCACCCAGGACATGATGATGCTGCTCGGCAATCTTATGAAGTTTAAGTTGCGCATGCCGTCAATATTCAAGGGTGCCATTCGCAGCATGACCGAGAAGACAGTGCGCGAAATACTGACAAAGAATGATTTCTCTGACCACGAGGTTATGAAGACTGCCATTGCCATACGTCAGTATAACAAGAAACTGGGCTTTTCCGAGAAGTGGATTTGCGATTTCGTCTTCCAGGTAGTGATGCTTGCCAAAAAGGAGCCTCGCAATGCCGCCGAAGAGTAATCTGCATACAAAAAGACAATAAAAGCAGAAAAAGCAAACAGTTTGCTTGCAAGTCTGAACGGAAAGAAGTAAATTTGTAGGGGCTAAATAGTGTTGTATGGACATTGACGAGAAGACATTTAATCTCTTTACCACCCGCATGAGGCAGATGATTCTCTTGTATAAGGAAAAAAAACAAGAGGTCAGCACGCTTTATGAGATGCTCGACGAGCAGGAGGCAAAGATGAAGCAGATGGAAAAGCAACTTGCCCAGATGCAGCGCGATTATGACAGCCTGAAGATGGCGAGGATGCTCGAAGTGACCGACGGCGACCTGGAAAAGGCCAAAGCCAAGGTGGCAAAGATTATCCGAGACATCAACAAGTGTATGACACTCCTCAATTCCAAGTAATTTGAGAGATGGACGCAGTGACGGAGAAAAAAAGACGCATAACGATACATCTGTATGACACCGACCTTTCGGTAAACATTCCTGCCAACGAGGAGGAACTCTACCGCAAGGGCGCTAAACTCATATCTGATGTCATGAATAGCTATTCCACGCATTTCAAAGGTATAAAGAGCGAAAAGGAAATCATGTATATGGCTCTTATAGATATAGCTTTGCGTTATGAGAAAGAGGCTGACCGACATGACATGATGCCTCTCAACGACATTCTTTCCAAACTGACTTCCGAAATCGAAGACGCTATAAAATGAGACGAGTGGGGGTACCTGAGGGAAAGAACGTTTAATCAATAAATATATATATAAATATGGTCGTAACAATCATAGTAGCCGTAGTGGCACTGGCATTGGGTGTGGCTGCAGGCTATTTGGTCTTCCGCTATGTCATCAAGGGAGAATATAACAAGATTGTGGCCGAAGCCAACAAAGAGGCTGAGGTGGTGAAGGAGAAAAAACTCCTCGAAGTGAAGGAGAAGTTCCTCAACAAGAAGTCGGAACTGGAGAAGGAGGTGCAGCAGCGCAACCAGAAGATCCAGCAGAACGAAAACCGACTCAAGCAGCGCGAGATATCGCTCAATCAGCGTCAGGAGGAACTCGGACGACGCAAGCAGGAGACTGACCAGGCTCAGGCACGCATCGAGAACGAGAAGAAGGTGATTGTTGCAAAGCAGCAGGAACTGGAAAAGATGCAGTCGCAGGAGCGCGCCAAACTGGAGGCTCTCTCAGGACTGAGTGCAGAGGACGCAAAGGCTCGCCTCATAGAGTCGCTCAAGGACGAGGCGAAGACTGAGGCTCAGAGTTATGTCAACGAAATCATGGACGAGGCGAAGATTAATGCCAACATGGAGGCAAAGAAGATTGTCATCCAGACCATACAGCGTGTGGCTACAGAGACAGCCGTCGAGAACTCTGTGTCTGTATTCCATATCGACAACGACGAGATTAAAGGTCGCATCATCGGTCGTGAGGGTCGCAACATCCGTGCTCTCGAGGCTGCCTGCGGTGTGGAGATTGTCGTGGACGACACTCCCGAGGCTATCGTAATCTCAGCCTTTGATCCTATCCGTCGTGAGGTTTGCCGTCTGGCTCTCCACCAACTCGTGACCGACGGACGTATCCACCCTGCACGCATTGAAGAGGTGGTGGCAAAGGTGAAGAAGCAACTTGACAACGAAATCATAGAGACTGGTAAGCGCACAGCCATCGACCTTGGTATACACGGTCTGCACCCAGAACTCGTGAGAATCGTAGGTAAGATGAAATACCGTTCTTCTTATGGTCAAAACCTCCTGCAGCATGCTCGCGAGACAGCCAATCTCTGTGCTGTCATGGCAAGCGAACTCGGACTCAATCCGAAGAAGGCAAAGCGTGCCGGATTGCTGCATGACATCGGTAAGGTGCCTGATGAGGAGAGCGAACTGCCACACGCTATCTATGGTGCCAAGGTGGCTGAGAAATACAAGGAGAAACCGGACATCTGCAATGCCATCGGCGCTCACCACGACGAGATGGAGATGCAGACACTGCTCGCTCCTATCGTGCAGGTTTGCGATGCCATCTCTGGTGCACGTCCGGGAGCACGTCGTGAAATCGTTGAGGCTTACATCAAGCGTCTCAATGACCTTGAGTCTATCGCCATGTCTTATCCTGGCGTCACCAAGACCTATGCCATCCAGGCAGGTCGCGAACTGCGCGTAATCGTTGGTGCCGACAAGATGGATGATGCCGAGTCAGAGAAGCTCTCAAGCGAGATAGCAACAAAGATACAAAACGAGATGACCTATCCTGGTCAGGTGAAGATCACCGTCATCCGCGAGACTCGTTCCATCGCCTACGCGAAGTAAGTTTTTACATACGTTTCCATAATTCATGGAGTGAGATTGCCGATTACCACTGGCATCTCACTCCTTTTCTTATTTTATAAGTTCACTTTTAGGAGGTACGGCGCCCCCGCCGTACCAGTCGCAAGCATAGGTAACTGTAGTAGGTGCTGCGTCCTCGCTGCACCAATCTCACGAGGAAAAACCAATTGAGAAATTCCTTATTGCGATCCTTATTGCGATTGTTACGGCGAGGGCGCCGTACCTCCTATAAGATGTTAAGAAACCATAACATTATATTCCGCAACTTTCCGCATTCGGTTAATTTTTGTAACTTTGCACTCACGTTGGTTCGGTAGCTCAGTTGGATTAGAGCAACAGCCTTCTAAGCTGTGGGTCCTGGGTTCGAACCCCAGCCGAATCACATAGAATAAAAACATCAGAGAGGGTTATGCACCAGCATAATCCTCTTTTTTTATTTATCCGCATCTGCCCCGAGCCCCCGGAATGGCTCGCACGGTGAATGTGTTGTCTGTATAGTTCGGCATAGAATCGTTGTTTATAGGGCAAATGTAGAGGGACGTGGTGGGCGGTGAAAAGACAAATGATTGTTTCTTGCAAGAGCAAAACCCAAGCAAAGCGCAAAAAGGCAGAAAAACTTTCGCTTTTGTGCCAACAAACACATACCTTTGTGTCAGAAACAATACTATTTACTCATCATGGCAAATA
>CAVKNF010000153.1:0-5263 GCA_963657415.1 bacterium
AGCGGCTGAAGAAGCTGCGATATGAGAAGTCTTACGCCAAGAGTTATTTCTGGCGGTCGAAGACCAAGCAGGAGATAGACTATATCGAGGAGATGGACGGACAGTTGTATGCCGTAGAGATGAAATGGAATCCGAACAGGAAGGCGACATTGCCCCTGTCATTCGCCAAGTCATACAGTGATGTTGACTTCAAGGTGGTGACACGTGAGAACTACGAAAGTTTCTTGATTGACGGGTGAAGCGAAGGCGCCGTCTCATGCGTGGTACGGCGAGGGCGCCGTACCACCTGAGATTACCAGCAAGCCCGCTCCTGACCGTTATGACCGAGGAGCGGGCTTGATTGTTGTTTTTATCTTGATGTCCCTAAAAGATTTGGGGAATCAATTAGTTGTTTGTATTGCAGTTTACTGATGGAGTAGTATTGTCTACAGTGATGTTGCTTGTGCCATACTCGATAGCAGGAGTCTTGCAACCCGATGATGGAGTTGTAATGTTACTCATGCCAGTGATGGTGACGCCATACTCTGCATTAGCATTAGCGCATACGTGGATGGCAGGATAACTGGCGGCGTAAGAACCAGTAACGGCAGTCGTGTTGGATTTGTCACCAGACTTATTGAATGTAATCTTCGTAGGATACTGGTAAGAGCCGTTGATATAGTTACCGATAGTCAAAGCTGCGAAAGCACCCTCGTTACCGCTACTCCATTCCGTCATCCAATGGTTCTCTTTCCCTTTATCACAAGCTGGATCAATAGTATTTAGTGTGAACTCACAACCCTCGATGGTGTAAGTACCGCCACGGAGGAACGCACCCTGATGGTCACCGGAGAACTTACAGTTCTTCATTGTAACATCGGCAGGGATGTTGAGCAATGCGCCTGACTCCGATGCGGCAAATGTGCTGCCTTCCATATCAATCGTACAGTATTGCGCTATATTAGGAGATGTAGAAGCATTGGTAGTAATTGCATAAGTGCCACCTTTTATTGTTGAATTCTTAACAACAATCTTTGCATACATTGCATTGGGCTTAATAAAGATACAATCCCAACTGTTTGCACGTCCTGTATAAACAACATTTTCGAGTGTCAATTTGCCGAGGGAATATACAATAAATCCGCCGTCATCGTTACTTGATGTATATTGCGTAATATTACCATTCTTCAATGTCAAATCACCTTGGGCTGTACATTCGAAACGAAGGTCCATGTTCAAAGTATGCTTGTTCAAATCTATAACTATTGTCTTTAACATGCCAGTTGTCTTATAGTCACTGATTTTCACATCCTTCAGCAAAGCATAGTTTCCGCCATTTGTCAGAGCAGCGGCAATCTGTGCCTCAGTCTCGATGACACCTGATGAAGTGACGCCTGTAGGCAGTGATGATGGCAACGTAGCGCCATTCTCATAGTAAACTTTTGCAGAGGAAATGTCTGACAACTCGATTGTTTCTACCGTAGCCCCCTTATTAATTCTCACATTACCCTTCTTCACGATGAGTTTTTTCACGGTGACGCCATCGCTTACCACGAGAGTGTTCTCGGCAGTAGAGGCGGTCACCTCCTTGTATGTGGCAGTACCTGCATTACCTGCCAGGGTGACGGTGGTGTTAGGCATGCTGACTGTCACAGTAGGAGCCTTGTCTGCATCGGAGTTGTTCGGAATGGACACGGTGAGTTCCTTTACCGAACTTGTTGTTGCTGACTCCTCAGTGCTTGAGTTCTTGTCCTCCACTGTGATGCTGGCATTGTCTGCCACCTTCTGCAGGGTCACAGTCTTGGCAGTAGTGGTGGTGGTAGATGAACTGCCTGTCACTGCAGGGATGCTCACAGTAGCAGTACCTGTAACCTCACCTTTCACAGCCACGTTGTCGCTCTTCAAAAGTTCTGCTTCAACAGAAGATACATTTTCAACTGTAGACTCTGTGGTAGCATCGACAGTCACGGTCTTGAGAGCGAGTCTATAGAGGTTAGTTCTCTCCATAGTAAACTTACCCGCAAATATCTCCTTCGCTGTGCCGTCTTTAGGAGTGATGGTGACCTTGGCATTGGTGTAGACACCCGTAGGAGCAGGAACATAGAATACGCCTGTGCTACCCGATGTTGCACCTGAGAAGTTGATGGTGACAGCGTTGCCAGTTGTGACCGTAGTGCTCTCAGTCTTCAGTTCGGGAGTAGTACCCGATGTAGATGTGGTGAACTCGCCACAGAGTTTCTGGTCGGTGGTGAGAGTAATCGTGCCTTCTGCGCAAGGCATCTTCTCCACCTCTATGCAGAATACGGCACCGAGGTGCTTGAATGCCACACTGTTGCCCGATATGCTTGCCAGCATGGCAGGGCGGAAACTGTTTCCGTCTTGAGCCTCAGGGAAGAATGTCTGGTCCACCTTTGTGTAGGTATATGATGCTGGGAAGGTATATGTCAGTGTACCGTCTGCTATCTTTTGTGCCTGGTCATAAGGATAGATGGCATAGCCGCCGAGAGAGCCCGAGATAGTTCCCTCGAAGGAAGCGGAGGCTGTCTTGTCGCCTGTCTTCAGGTCAAGTGGAGAGAATGTCGTGCTGACAGCATTCTCATTGCCAATGGTGATAACACCTATCTGGTCGCCACTCTGCCAATAGAATGCACCCGATGAGAGGAATGCAGCACGGGAACTCTCAGCACTCACGCAAGCATCGAGTTGCACGGTGTGCTTTCCGTCTACACTCAGATCGCTGCTACACGATGTAGCCAGCGCTGCCGCACAAAGGCTGGCAAAGATTACTTTTTTCATAGGCTTTACGTTGTTTTGTCGTTTACTGTTTTTTCTGTTAGTCCTCGTCAGACGTATCCAATTCTGCACCTTTGGGAAATCCCTTCCAACTGCCGCTTTCGCCAGTACTGGTCACACTTGCAGCAATGATAGTGGCTGTGGCAATCTGCATCACTTGTGTTTCTGGTTTTACGTACTTCTTTTCCATTTCTTTCTTCTTCTTTTTATGCGCCAGCGACTTCCCCTACCGCGAGCAGTTTTGTTGTTATTGTTCATCATAAGAATTACAGGAAACGCCATGCGCCATGGGGAAATCATGCTGCAACTTTATGACTTACGGCATTATGACCCAAGGGTTTCCCAGACTAACCTATAGTTATGTCCGGGGGCAAAGATATATAAAAGAAAGTACAATTCACCCCCCCCCAGTTAAATAGTGTTAACTATGTAAAGATTATTACATATAAGAGGTAGTAGGTAAGATGAAAAGATTAAAAGATGTCGAGATAGAGGTAACTAATAGGAGGTACAGCGCCCCCGCTGTACCAGCCGTTAACAAGAAATATCAATTGAGAAATACTTGCTTTAGAAGGGTGCAGCGAGGACGCTGCACCTACTATGGTTACCATTGTCTAATTGCGAGGGTACGGTGAGGGCGCCTTGCCTCCTAAGATTACCAGCATGCCATTGATGTTAATTTCACGAAAGAAAATTGCGGATATCCGCAAAAATCTTTCGCGAAATAAGATAATTTGCTAATTTTGCGAAAGAAAACTGCGGATATCCGCAAAAATCATAGTTTATGATTATAAACTCGCCTCCTTGCTACGCATCAATGACAATTTCATGAAATATGTGATAACAGGGGATGTCATCAAGAAATATCAAAACGATGATGGAGTCGTGTTAATGGACGTGTTTGATTTCTTGTTGGATAAAGAGTCTATATAAAAACAGGTAATTCACTGGTACGGCGAGGACGCGAGGGCGCTGCACCTACTATAGTTACTTTAGTAGGCGAAGCGTCCCCGCTTTGCCCAGTTACAAGCAACAAATAGGAAGTATAACTGAGCAAGTTTCTTCTTGCAAATCCAAAAAAAGTATTGTTTTTTATGGAATTGATTCCGAAAAAGTATTGACTTTTGTGGAATTGGCTATTCTAAGAGCCATTTTCACTTAACAATTCCAGTCTCCATCTCATTCTCCAAATAAGAGAACACATATACGGCTCCTTCGTAATACAAACCACAAGCAGGATTGCAAAGACGCTTATATGTCTCGGACGAATACAACTCATCCAGGGCTTTCCTCATGTCCCAGCCATACTTTTGCATCAACATCTCCACCAACTCGGTAGAAAGGCACTCTATCTGAAACTGTATATCTTCACTCATAATCAAATCTTCTTCAAATAATCAATTGCTTTCTTCGTTCCAAAGAAGTACTGAACAGCAGGTTCATGAAATCGCAACTCTTCTATCATCCTTTCAACGCTGATATAGCCTTGGAGAAAACGACGCATCTGGAGACCGACTGTGTCATCCGCAATAGGCCCAACTACAATGTCATATTGATGAACAGGTGTGTCACCTAAATTCTTCCTGTTCATCAAGACAAACTCTGCCCATTCAATAGAATATTCAGGGAACACCTTCACCGTCAATATGGATACGTCTTTCATTACGGAATCATCAAACAGATAAGTGTTGACAATAGGTTCACCCTCCATCATACGCTGCGTAGTACGCACTGCCATCTGCATGGCCTGCTCCTTATTCGGATTCAGATAAAAGCCACGACCGAAATCCTTGCCACGCTTGGAACATGACAAGTCAATCTCGTCGATATCAACATTACTTCCGTGATACAATTTTAACATGACAGGCGTCCTCCATGCTTTTGACACAACTGGGTTATATCATCCACTGCATCCTCTATTGAGAGCGTGTGCTCGGCAGCATAGCAGTCTATCAGAAAGTCTATACCTTTGAATCGCCGCAAGTATGCATAAGCCTCCGCCATAGGCAACTTGAAGCGATTGGCAAAAGCTCCTATGCAACAATTTACATACTCTATTATGTTATGTGTCAAGTCCATATGCACAACGATTAAAATTCTATGTGCGAATATACAGCAATAATCTGAAACCACAAAGTTTTAGTATGCTTTTCTTCTGATTCTATTTGCCTACAATATGACAAAAGGGGTACGGCGAGGGCGCCGTACCTTCTAAGATAACCGTGCGGCAGGGTTAATCGTTTTATCAATTATTCTTACAAACAAAGGATGGTAATCTCGTTTTTAAGGCGACTTTATCTATCAAACAATGATTTCGTGAAGAAGCACGCTTTTGCGAACAAGAGGCACAAGAGGCTGATTGTCCGTAGATTAGATTACTTTTCGGGTGATTTTTCGACTAAATTCACGGGCCGACAAGACTGCTTTCGACAGCCAACGAAGGGCACTTCATTTGCCAACGAACCTAGGTGCGTTGACCATCGCACCTAGG
>CAVKNF010000154.1:0-5170 GCA_963657415.1 bacterium
GGGGTGGAGTCCCTTACGCCACGACCTTGATGACCTTGTAGCCGTAGGTGGTGCCTACTTTTACGCGGACGACGTAGTAGCCGGCGGAGGTAGGATGGAGGGTCGCCTTATTGTCGGTGATGGTGAGATTAGTCCATGAGGTGCTCTCGCCATAGAGTTCGGCTGCCTTCTTCTCGGTGATCTCCGTGTCGGACTTGATGTACTCCCACTTGTCAGGAGTCATACCATCCTGGATGCTGAGGGTGATGGCCTTACCTACCTGATACTCACCGTTCACGGTCACGTTGCTCGTGGAAGAGTAAGTGGTGATGCTCGGAGTGGTCGCAGTTGTGATGGTCTCCTGAGTATTCTCCTCGGTGTCTACTACCACAGCATCGAAGGTGATAGGATAGAGTCCTGCAGGATCATACGGGTCTGGTTTGTCAGGATTTTCAGGATCCGTTTTATCCGTTGGCGTAGGCACAGGGTTAGATGGGTCGTGCTGGTCACCCTTTGGACCTGTAGGATACTCTGGATTTGGCACCAATGGTACATCTGGATTAGGAATCTCCTTGTTAGGATCATCTGGGTCTGGGATATATGGAGGGATAGGATTACCGTCCTCGTCCGTAGCATCCGTCTTTGGCACGTATGGTGGCACCTCGTCATCCTGACCATAGTTTTCAGGGTTGCTATCACCTCCATTATCTGGATCAGGGTAACGACCGTCTGTGTTAGGGTCTATCTTGCTGGGGTCGTCATTCTTGGCGGTATATCCATTACTCTTGTCAGAGATCTTGAAGATATAGGTGTAGGTGTAGTTTGGCTTCCACTGGAGATATTCCACTGGCACGCTCACATATGCGTCGCGCACCTTGATCTCATCACCACTACCGTCGAGAGCCACGAGGGTGTAGTCCACACGGAGTTGCATCTTCAGGGTGTTGTTCTCGTTGGGCAGGATGGGCTTGTAGGCAGAGGAGGTGTTTGCCTGGCCGTCGATGGTGTAAGTACCCTTGGCATAGGTAGGCTGCAGCGATGTGTTTGAGAGGAACTTCTTATCCTGCGTACCTGTCAGATTACCGTTCTCGTCGATATACTCCTTGCCTTCGCCCTGTACCTTAGACTCAGCATAGGTATAGTCGAGTTCGCCAAACTGGCTTGACCATGCCATGACGTTGCTACCGCCATTGAATTTCACCACGGCCTTGTTGTCAGCATCGTAGGTGACATTATACTTTCCCGACTGTGGGAAGGCACCGCCGACGCCGAGATTACTGCTACCCGACTGCGCACCTACATAATAGAAGATGAGTTTCTTGATGGCGTAGCCTGGCACGGTCTCATAGAAACCGATACGCATGCGGGCACCGAGGCGACGGAACTGAAACTGCACCGTCTTGTTGTAGTCCTTCGGCTCTACGGTGATGCGGTCAGCGATGTAGATGCCGTCCGTAGCAGAGGCATTTGCCACGTTAATCTTCATGCCGTCGATATTGGTGATGCTCTCGCCAGAGGCAAGACCAGCGGCTGCCACGAAGTCATACTTAGTAGAAGTGTAGTCCCAGTACTTCACGTCCTGCACTGCATTCTTGAGAGAGGTGAGTCCCACATACTCCCATCCCACCTTGTTGGTCTCCGTCTTACCGGTTTTGTCAGCCTGGTATTCGAGACAGTAGTTGTCGAAGATGGTGTTTGTGTTACCCGCAGATGTCGTCTTGTTGCCATAGAAGACGATGCTATTCTTTAGGAGTGTCGCTGACTCTTCGCGAGAAGCACGCGACATTGCGCTGGCATCATTGCTAAACATGATGGCAGCGGGAGCCTCCTGTGTGGTCTGAGGAGCGAGGGGTTCCGTCGCATCGTCAGAGCAGCCGGCAAGGGTGACGCCCAATGCGGCTGCAAGAAGATAGTTCTTGTTTTTCATGAATGATGTTTTAGCCATATGTATCTAATCTTACGAGGTTTTTATTTATATACATTATTATATATAGGTGCCACTGCACCTCGCATCCCACGGATGTTTTTTGTTTTCCCACAGAATTCACAGATTACACAGAAGGCTTACGCCATTGAGAGCTTTCGCTCTCAGAAGACACAGAACCAACGGTCGACGACCGAAGGGTAAGTCAAAGTCAATGTGCTCGCGCCATTGAGAACTTCAGTTCTCTTTTCTGTGACTTCTGTGGGATCTGTGGGAGATTTCATAGTAGGTGCTGCGTCCTCGCTGCACCCCTCACGCTTGAGGTTTCTTTCTTGAGTGGTACAGCGGGGGCGCTGTACCTCCTATGGCTACTTGCGGGGCAAAGCGGGGACGCTTCGCCTACTATGGTTACCTTTACTATCTTCTCCCCTCCTTGGGGAGGGGTCAGGGGTAGGGTTTCTCTCCCCTCCCTCGGGAAGGGTTAGGGGTGGGGTCCCAGGTCATGGTGGGGTCCCCTTACATCTCAAACTCATGGGTGCCGCCATCCTCGAAGTCCTTGACCACGGCATCGAAGCCGGAGCCACCCTTACGGGTAGGAATCTTGATGGTGTCGGCATCGAGTTCCACGGTGAGCACACCGCCCTTATATCGCTTGCGCACCTGGTCGGTGACGTCGAAGACGAAGGTGGAGTCCATACCGTTATTAAACTGCATGTTGACATCCATATAGTGGCGCACGCCGTCCTGCACCGTCTCGGTGGCACGGCTACCATTGACATTGCACATGCCGAAGGTCATCAGTCGACCGCCAGCGATGTCCACATTCTCACCCTTCATGTCGCATCCCTTCTTGAAGCGCACATAATAGTGCACGGTGACGGCATCGCTGCCCGTGACACCCGTATTGATATTCACGCTGCGCGCCATACCCGACAGGTTGGCATTGCCGTCGACACCCGTGACGCGTCCGTTGTTGTGGTGTATGATCACCTGCGTCAAGTATATATATGTGACAGGCGTCAGCAGCATCTCGAGTTGCTTCACCCACACATTGCGCTCGGCATCGTAAGTGAATCCGTCGAGGTCTTTGTTAATCTCTATGCCCTGAGAGTAGGCGCTGAAGAGAGCCTCGGGCTGATAGAAAGAACGCGTGTATTTCGGAGCCTGATAGTGGGCCGAGTTCATGGTCTGTCCTGTATAGGCGGTGACATAGTCGAGAGTGGACTGCTCGTCGAGTCGCAGACTCTGTATACCGTCGGACGTGGTGATCTCATTCCATGCCAGCATATCCCAGAATCCCCAGTCGAAGGCTGCCGAATAGGAATAGCCGCTGATGATATCAGAGAGCACGCTGGTGTGTGCCGCAAAAGCCTCCGCCCCTGTGTAGTAGCGTCGTATCTGAAACGATGTCGGTTTGGTGTAGCCAATATCTCCGAAGAGCGACTGGTCCTCGTCATCCCAACCGTAATACCACTCATTGCGCCAGTTGTAGGCACCCTCGGTCTCTGTCTCATAGTCCCAGAAGACATCGAGTTGCAATTCGATGAGAGGCAACTCTGTCTCTATCGTGCCCGAATAGTCGAGATGGAGTTCCGGTTTGCGTTCGCATCCCACGAGTGCCAACATGAGTGCCACCACGGGGAGCATCTTTGCCATATATCTTTTCATCACGACTGTCATTTCATCACCTCCCAACTTTTAAAACTTACGCCATTCTTCTTTCTTGACCTATAGAGCAGGTCATAGGTAAGAGTGATGCCGACACGTGTAGGGCCAAGCCATGTCAGACGGTGCTGACGGCGGCGGAAAAGGTTGCCCCAATGGTCCCACTTGTAATAGTAGAGGTCGTCGTGCTTGTCGGGATACATGACGCTCTCATACTGATAGGGGTCATATTTTGTCCAAAAGGCTCCAGCCTGCAAGCCGAACTCCAGTCGCCAGTGTCCTTTCTTGGTGAGTGGCAGCACATAGCCCACGCCGAGACCACCGCCTACGCCTTCGCCTTCCCATCCGCGATTCTCGTCGAAGCAGATGCCGAAGAGACCGAAGTGACCGTAAGCCTGCAGATACCATCCACGATAGGCGGCGCCATTGCCATGACCCACCTTGTCTACGCTGCCGTCACGGAAGTAGTAGCGAGCCTCCAACTGATAGTTGCGCACCTGGAAATACTTATGCTCCTTATAGTTTTGCCACCACGGGCAGTCGAAGGACGCGCCGTAGGTGAAGTGTCCGCGGAGAGGATAATATTCGATGGCGATATTTGGTATCGGACAAAACTTGTCATATCCAAACGGCATGTAGGCAGCGTCAAGGAGCAGATTAGTCTTCACGGAGAGCACCTCTCGACGGGGCAGACGCTCGCTGATGTCTACCGTGGGAAGTGTCACGCGCTGGCTGAAGGGTTGCAAGTTATACTGCATCTTCGGTGTGAAGTCGGCAGCCTCAGGCTTCTCGCCCTTTATGTTGATATGCCTACGAAAGAAGAGCACCACGCGGGCGGCACGCATCTCCGGGAAGTAGTCACGCAGGAGACGGTTCCAGAGTCGCTTGTCGTCCATCGCCATGAGTTCCTGCTTGAGGCGCTCCTGATTGTTGTCGATATATTTGTCCACCACGGCAGCCACGCGAGAGTAGTCCTTGTCCTTGCGCTCCTTCATGAGCAGGAGCAGATAGATATAGTCCTCGGGCACCTCCTTCACGGTGAGGAAACTGTCTATAGGATGTTTTACATTGTCACTGATGAGTTTGAGCAAAGCATTGCGGCGCAGTTGGCTCAATGTGCAGTTCCATCCGTAAGGACCCTCAGGAGAGGCTGCACCACGGATGAGCATGGACTCGAGGATATATTCGTCATTGTCGAAATAAGGGAGTATCTCGCCAAGGAGTTCCTTGCGGAAGGCGGAATTCTTAGGAATATCAAATTTGTTTACAGGGAAGACAACCTTACGAGAGATCTTATAGAAGAGAGAATCGCTTATCTCTGCCTCATGCGCACTGCCGTCGAGTACTACCACATAGGAGTACTTCTCGTCAGGCGACAACAAGGCATAAGCATTGTGCCAACAAATTATCAAGGTCAATATCAAAAACAGTAATTTCTTCATAAATATCCTGTCTTTTGTTTCACAGCATTGGCAACTCTCCTTTATATTTTGTGCTAAGTTACGATTTTTTTCTTTAAGTCATCATCATGCGCGCGCCAAAATACACATTTGAGCGTAAATTTACGCATATGATTGTCAAAAAAAAAAAAAAAAAGGGTTT
>CAVKNF010000155.1:0-5150 GCA_963657415.1 bacterium
TTTGTGGTGAGCGTGGGGATGTTACCCTCGGCATGCTCCTCGCGATAGTCTTCCATGGCTGTGTGCAGTCGCTTTGCCATAGCTGTGACGTCCTCGGCAGAAGCGCTTGCTGTCATACCCTTTGCCTCTGCTATGGCACTTTGCAGCGAGCATGCCTCAGTGCTCTCGCCGAGATAAGTCTCAGCCTCGGCGATAATGCGTTGCAGTTCGATGTGCAGGCTGTCGGCATTTATACCGTTATAATAGAGTTTCACATTGTCTATGGCAACCCAGTTGCCGTTGGCCTGCGTGGTCTTAAACCCGATGTCTGCCTTGCCGTCGATGACCGTGAACACCACGCTGTAGTTCTTGCATACGTTTACCTCCGTCGACTCGTTGCCGGCATAGAGCGAAGCACCAGTGCATACGAGCGACTCGTCAGACTGCTGCACCAGTTGGCAATCCGCGGTGAGAGTGTAAGTGCCCGTAGGCAGGTCTACGAGAGTTTGGTGTATGTCCACATTCTTCACCTTGTTGCCTGATGTTGCCTGGCGCTGCATGTATATGATGCCGCTCTTTAGGGAGAAAGCATCATTGATGGCAAAGCAGAAGTCGCTGTTGGTCCATCCTGCGAAGCGTGCCTCAAAGTCAGGGTTTTGCACATATTTGTCGGTGACATTCTCCTGCGCTTGTGCCGCGGTCATGGAGAGCAGCAGGAGTGCTGCGTATGTAAGTCTTTTCATTTGTCTATTTGTCTATTCGTCGTGTTATCCTTTGTATTGTTGCCTTTATTGTGTCTTTTGCTTGAAAAGCATGACAAAAGTACAAAATAATCCTCTTATTGGCAAATTTTTTATTAAGTGTTGCGTCCTCGCTGCACCCTCTCATCTTGCTGAGGGCAAAGCGGGGGCGCTTCGCCTCCTATGAATAGCAAAGGTAACTATAGTAGGTGCTGCGTCCTCGCTGCACCATCTCCAGTAAGAATCTCTCAATTAATATTTGTCGTTTGCGTGGGTACAGCGAGGGCGCTGTACCTCCTAATAAAACTAACTATATTTATTTTTGAGGCTGAATGAAATGTATGTTCCAAACTTTGGAACTTGTATTCCAAACTTTGGAACTTGTGTTCCAAACTATGGAACTTATGTTCCAAACTTTGGAACATAGATTTCTCATAGGTGAAAATAATAAGTTATGGTTGCAGCGGGGACGCTGCAACTACTATGAAATGCATTCTGTAGTAAGCGAAGCGTCCTCGCTTTGCCCCATATTGTTTAGGTACTTGTGGTTATTCATAGTGTGATAAACACTTATTAATCATGTGACAAATAAGAAGTAACCCCGTAAGTTTGCTTGATTTATGACAACAAAGACATTGATTTATGCCAGTAAAGACAATCCTATATGAGGATTATTTCTTAACTTTGCCATATAAACATGTTGATAAGAGTAATGGGTGACGCTATGTGCCTATTACTAACAAGATTAGAAACAAAAAGGCAGAATAATGAAACGAAAACCGGATTTGGGCTTTAGAAAGCTATGGAACTTGAGCTTTGGATTTTTTGGCGTGCAGGTGGCCTATGCCTTGCAGGGTGGTAATATCTCGCGCATATTCGCTACGCTTGGTGCAGACCCGCATGATTTGAGTTACTTCTGGATACTTCCGCCATTGATGGGAGTAATCGTTCAGCCCATTGTCGGCACTCTGAGCGACAACACTTGGTGCCGTTTCGGTAGGCGCATACCTTACCTTTTCGCAGGAGCATTGCTGGCTGTACTGTTGATGTGCCTGTTGCCAAATGCAGGTTCGTTTGGTTTGACTCCAAGCGGAGCGATGATCTTCGGACTCATTGCCCTGGTGCTTCTTGGCACAAGTCTGGATACGTCAATGCAACCTTTCAAATTGCTTGTGGGCGATATGGTAAACGAGAAGCAGAAGGCTAAGGCTTTTGCCATGCAGAGTTTCCTCTGCAATGCGGGAGAAGTGGTGGGATATATCTTCCCCTTCCTTCTCACTTTCTTTGGCGTAGAGAATGTCGCCGAAAAGGGCACTATACCCGACTCCGTCATATGGTCATTCTATATTGGGGCTGTCATCTTCATCCTTTGCGTCATGTATACTGCGAAGAAGGTAAAGGAATGGAATCCAAAGGATTTCGCTAAATATAATGGAGTAAGTGAAGAAATGAAAAAAGAAGAACAGGGCAAGGCGAATTGGTTTGTTCTTCTAAAGCATGCCCCCACCACTTTCTGGAAGGTGGGACTCGTGCAACTCTTCTGCTGGGCTGGTTTTCTCTTCATGTGGAACTACGCTCCGGGAGCCATAGCCGAGACCGTATGGCACACCACGGATGTGGCTTCCGCCGAGTTTCAGGAGGCAGGCAACTGGACAGGCGTGCTCTTCGCTGTGCTGGCGGTGGGCAGTGTGTTGTGGGCGACAGTCTTGCCGCAATTCAAGAGCAACAAGGTGGCATTTAGTGTCAGCCTGCTGATAGGTGGACTGGGCTTTATGCTCGTTCCATTCATACATTACCAGTATCTGCTGATTATCCCATTCCTTATGATTGGTGCTGGGTGGTCATCCATGCTGGCGATGCCGTTGACCTTTGTCACCAACGCCCTGCAGGGCTATGGACACATGGGAGCATATCTCGGACTTTTCAATATCACCATCTGTATACCTCTGATTTTGGCTGCACTGAGTGGCGGCACGGTATTGAGAATGGTAGGTTCGCACCAGAGCACCATGATGATAGTGTCGGGAGTGCTGCTCGTCTGCGGATCCTTGGCGGTGAATATTATAAAGAATAACCTAAACAAATAATCATATGGTATTTCATTTTAATATAACATATAAGACATTGTATGGTGAAGGACTTGTCGTGAATGTCCTTACCGACAATGAGGTGTTGCGACTGCCTTTATCGACAGTAAATGGTGAACAATGGTCATGCTATTGGAGTGTGAATCCGACACAGAAACACTATTCCTATTATTATACTGTGGAGCGTGACGGCCGCGTATGCAAGACAGAGTGGCTCATGATAAAGCACCGCCTGGACGTGACGGCACAGCGTGGCGACGATTATCATGTCTATGACCTCTGGCGTGATATGCCCGAGGATTCTTATCTCTATAGCAGTGCCTTCACCGATTGTATCAATCATCAGATTCCCGTAGAGATGCCGGCGAGCAACTGTGTGAAGACAGTGCGCATCATAGTGCGTGCGCCTCAACTCCGCGATGGATACAGCCTGGGAATTGTCGGCGCTACTGATGTGCTTGGCGCATGGATACCTGAGAGGCTTTTGCCAATGACTCTGCATAACTTCAACGAGTGGGCAGTAGACATCGATGCCGCCAGTTTGCAGACCAATCATTTGGAGTTTAAGTTTGTGTCGGTCAATGCAAATGAGAATAACGAAGTGGAGTGGGAGACAGGCGTGAACCGCACCATAGACCTGCCGGAGATTAATGAAGGCGAGGTCATCACCTATGAACTGGACCAGGCTTTCTTCGCCCTATACAATGAAAGGTTGGCAGGAACTCTTGTACCTGTGTTCTCTCTAAGAAGCGAAAAGAGCGCCGGCGTAGGCGACTTCGGTGACCTCTGCGCCATGATAGACTATGTGGCAGAGACAGGACAAAAGGTGCTGCAACTCCTGCCTGTCAATGATACTACTATAACGCATACATGGACAGACAGTTATCCTTACAGTTGCATCAGCATCTTTGCCCTTCATCCCATGTATGTCAATCTGCGTGCTTTGCCTGAATTGGCGGACGAAAAGGAGCGTGCTGAGGCTGAGAAGACGATGGCGGCGCTCAATGCCCTGCCACAGGTAGACTATGAACGCGTAAACGACTTCAAGACAAAATATCTTCGCAAGATATATCACCAGAAAGGTGAAGAGATGATGCATACCGCAGAGTTTCAGTCATTCTTTCATGAGACTCAGCAGTGGCTTGTGCCCTATGCCCAGTATTGCACCCTGCGCGACACATATGGCACAGCCGACTTCTCGCAGTGGCCTGACCACAACACATGGGATGAGGCTGAGCGCGAGGCTCTCTCCAATCCTGATGACAAGGCTTACAAGGATGTGGAATTCTTCTACTTTGTGCAGTATGTCCTCAACAAGCAGATGCAGGAGGCTCACGAGCATGCCAAGACGAAGGGCGTCATACTGAAGGGGGACATTCCTATCGGAGTAAACCGCTATGGCTGTGACGTGTGGATGGAACCGAAATACTTCAATCTCAACGGTCAGGCTGGTGCTCCGCCGGATGATTTCTCCGTAAACGGACAAAACTGGGGCTTCCCTACCTACAATTGGGATGAGATGCTCAAGGACGATTGTCTGTGGTGGATACGCCGCTTCCAGAATATGTCTAAATTCTTTGATGCCTATCGCATAGACCATGTGCTCGGTTTCTTCCGAATATGGGAGATTCCTATTGATGCCGTGCATGGTCTGCTCGGACAGTTTGCTCCTGCTCTCGCCTTGACGCGCGAGGAAATACGTGGCTATGGACTCAACTTCCAGGAGGACCGCTTTACCCGTCCGTTTATTACCGACTGGGTGCTTGACCGCTTGTTTCACGAGTGTGCTGATGAGGTGAGGGAGAAATATCTCGAACGCATCGACGGTGAGCGATATAAAATGAAACCTGAGGTGGACACACAGCGCAAGGTGGAGGCTCTCTTTGCGGGCGTCACCGAGGGAAAGGACCTATGGTTGCGCGACGGTCTCTATACTCTCATCAGCGATGTTCTCTTCGTGCGCGACAACAAGCATCCCGAACTCTTCCATCCGCGCATTTCAGCACAACTCGACTTCATCTATGAGTCGCTCTGCGACCATGACAAGGATGCCTTCAACCGCCTCTATAATGACTATTTCTATAGACGCAACAACCAGTTCTGGTATCATGAGGCTATGAAGAAGTTGCCTAAACTGGTGCAGGCCACCCGCATGCTTGTATGCGCGGAAGACCTTGGCATGGTGCCCGACTGCGTGCCATGGGTGATGAACGAACTGAAGATACTTAGTCTCGAACTGCAGATTATGCCAAATGACTCGTCTTTGAAGTTTGGCTCTGTGACCAGTTTCCCTTATCGCTCCGTCTGCACCATCACGAGCCATGACTTGCCAACTCTCCGCCAG
>CAVKNF010000156.1:0-4926 GCA_963657415.1 bacterium
ACGCATTCAACTATGGTGCCATCGGTGTGGTTATCGGTCATGAGATGACTCACGGATTTGATGATCAGGGTTCTCATTACGACAAGGAAGGCAATATGCGCGACTGGTGGAAGAGTGAGGATGTGGAGAATTTCAAGAACCGCACTGGTGAATATGCCAACTGGTTCTCAAAGATCAAGGTTCTGCCTGACCTGAATGCCAACGGTCAGATGACTCTCGGCGAGAATCTCGCTGACCACGGAGGTCTGCAAGTGTCATACAATGCATACAAGAATGCCACCAAGAATGCTCCGCTCAAGACTATCGATGGCTATACCGGCGACCAGCGCTTCTTTATGGCCTATGCAGGTGTGTGGGGACAGAACATCACAGAAGAAGCAATCAGAAACCTCACCCGCTCGGATGTGCACTCACTCGGCGAATGGCGCGTCAACGGTGCCCTGCCACATGTCAAGGCTTGGTATGACGCTTTCGACGTGAAACCAGGTGACAAGATGTATATTCCAGAGAGTGAAAGACTTAATCTTTGGTAAACCATGCCATTAAGACTTCCAGACAAACTACCGGCAATAGACTTGCTGAAAAAGGAGAATATCTTCGTTATGGACCAGACAAGGGCCCATAGCCAAGATATTCGTCCTCTGAAGATAGTCGTTCTCAACCTTATGCCTCTGAAGATTACCACAGAGACTGATCTCGTGAGAATACTATCAAACACTCCTTTGCAGCTCGACATCACATTCATGAAGTTGAAGAGCCACACTCCAAAGAACACTCCCGTGGAGCATATGATGATGTTCTATAAGGATTTCCATGAACTCAAGGACATGACCTTTGACGGAATGATAATCACGGGAGCACCCCTGGAGATGATGGAATATGAGGAGGTGTCATATTGGGATGAGATAGTGGAGATATTCGACTGGGCAAAGACGCATGTGACAAGTACCCTGTATATTTGCTGGGCAGCACAGGCGGGACTCTTCTATCACTATGGCATACAGAAATACAAACTCCCTATGAAGAAGTTTGGCATCTTCAAGCAGCATCCTCTGAAACCTATGGAACCCATCTTCCGCGGTTTTGACGATGAGTTTATGATGCCTCATTCTCGACATACGGAGATAAGAAAGGAAGACGTGCTGAAAGTGCCCGAACTCGTGCCATTGGCAGACAGCGATGATGCCGGACTGAGCATCATCATGGCCCGCGAGGGTAGGGAGTTCTTTGTGACAGGTCACTTGGAATATGCCTATAACACTATAGATAATGAGTATAAGCGTGACTTGGGAAAGCGTGACGATGTGGCAATGCCGGAGAATTACTATAAGGACAACAATCCGGACAATCCGCCAGTGGTGACATGGCGTGCAGCTGCCAATCTTTTCTATCATAACTGGATAAACTACTACGTCTACCAGAAGACACCTTATAACATAGAGGACATAAAGTAATAGAGAGGACATAAAGTAATGCGCAAACTTGAATTGCTTGCTCCGGCAAAAAACTTAGAGTGCGGCATCGCAGCCATTGACTGCGGTGCTGATGCTGTATATATAGGTGCCCCTAAATTTGGTGCACGTGCAGCTGTCGGCAATTCCATGGAAGACATCAGACAGTTGGCTGACTATGCCCACCAGTTTGGTGCGAAGGTCTACATCACACTCAACACCATCATCTATGACTCCGAACTCGAGGAAGTGCGCCGACTCGTTGCCGAGATAGCCGAGATAGGCATTGATGCCGTGCTCGTGCAGGATATGGCGGTGCTGGAGATGGTGAAGGAGGCAGGACTTGTCGTGCATGCTTCCACGCAGACCGACAATCGCGACAAGGACAAGGTGGCATGGATGAAGTCTATAGGATGCGAGCGTGTGGTGTTGGCACGCGAACTGTCGTTGGATGAAATCCGTGATATCCATAAGGCACATCCCGATGTGGAACTCGAAGCTTTCGTGCATGGTGCGCTCTGCGTGAGCTATTCCGGAGCCTGCTATGCTTCGCAATACTGTTTTAACAGAAGTGCCAACCGGGGAGAGTGTGCGCAGTTCTGTCGCATGAAGTTTGACCTCATAGATGCCGACGGACGCGAATGGGAGCACCAGCGCCATCTGCTCTCCTTGAAGGACATGTGTCAGATAGACCATCTCGAGGAACTGGCTGATGCAGGAGTCATCTCATTCAAGATAGAAGGCAGACTGAAGGATATCGGTTATGTGAAGAATGTCGTGGCTGCCTATAGCCAGCGACTTGACAGGATATGCGAAAAGAGAAGTGGTGATTATGCGAGAGCTTCACTCGGAAAGGTAAACTATGCCTTTACTCCCGACCTGAAGAAAACTTTCAACCGTGGTTACACGAATTATTTCCTCAACGGTCGTGTGCCTGACATATTCTCTCCCGACACGCCAAAAGCTATCGGCGAATATGTGGGAACTGTCAAGGAGATAAGAGGCAAGTCGCTGAATGTGGCAGGTCTGTCAAGTTTCAGCAATGGCGATGGTCTGTGCTTTATCAATAGCAGAAAGGAACTGGAAGGTTTTCGTGTGAATAGGGTGGAGGGCAACCGCCTGTTTCTCCTAAACATGCCTAAGGAACTGCGTCCCAAGATGGCTCTCTACAGAAATAATGATGTGGCTTTCGACAAGCAACTGGCACGCCAGGGCACGGAGCGTCGCATCCCATTGACACTGACTCTTTCCGCTACGCAAGATGGCATCTCTCTTAAAGCTGAGGCTGATGGCTTGCCTATGGTGACGGTGGAAGAAGCGATGGAAAAGCAACCGGCGCAGAAACCGCAGCATGACAACATAGTAAACCAACTCTCCAAGTGGGGCAACACCATCTATATGGCAGAGCGGGTAATCATAAAAGACAACCTCGACAGTTGCTTCATTCCATCAAGCAAGTTGTCGGCATTGAGGAAAGAATTGCATGATGCTTTGTCAAACAGAGAATATGACATTAGATCGCATCATATGGCAACTGATGATGTGAAGATACCAAGCGCCATGCAGGGCAAACATACCCTTTATTTCAAGAATGTCAGCAATGAAGTGTCTCGCGAGTGGCATAAGGAGCGGGGCGTTAATGATTATGCGGAAGCTCTTGAAACAAACAAGAAAGATTTCCCCTTGCCACTCATGCAGTGCCGTCATTGCCTGAGGTATTCCTTGGGATATTGTGTGAAGCGTGGCGGTCAGCATCCACAATGGAAAGAGCCTCTCGTGCTGCGTTTGGGCGACGGACGAAGATTTCGTCTGCAGTTTGATTGCAAAGAATGTCAGATGAACGTGTATGCAGAAAAGTGCTAATGTCATATTGACGATACTCATGGTCCTTACGTTTTGCAGTTGCTACCGCAAGACGGAGGACAGAAACATAGTGCTGGATGACAGCATAGAGGAGATTGCCGATACTAACGAATGTGTGGTCAACCGCCACTACACGCGCAACTACAACTTCGTGGTGAATTGCGACTCTTTGGTGCTGCAAAGTCAGCAACCGGAGGAGAGAATATCAGATTTGCAGATAGACTCCTTCACCGTCTACAAGCACCAGCATCTTGTGGTGGCCGACATCCGCGTGATACCCGATGACGCCGAGGACTCCGTGTGGGTGCAACTGGCAACCGACCGCGCTATGTTCGGATGGGTGCATGAGCATGAAATGGAGAAGAAGGTAGTACCCGACGATCCGATATCGCAGTTTATCAATACCTTCTCCGACATACATATTATTATATTCCTTATCTTTCTTGTCATTGTTGCGGTCTTTTATCTGGCACGCACACTCCGCAACAAGAATGTGCATATAGTGCATTTCCGTGATATTGACAGTTTCTTCCCGATGTTGCTCTGTCAGATGGTGGCACTCTCCGCGAGCCTTTACGCCTCCATACAGACTTTCGCGCCCGACATGTGGCAACACTTCTATTATTATCCCACCCTCAATCCCTTCTCCGTACCTTTGCTCCTTGGCATATTCCTGTCGTCAGTATGGGCCATACTGATAATCGGCATAGCCGTGGTCGATGATGTGTTTCATAGACTGAAACTTGTCGATGCCATATTGTATCTTGGAGGCGTGGCAGCCATCTGCGCCGTAAACTATGTCATATTCAGCATTACCACATTATATTATATAGGTTATCTGCTGTTGGCTTTCTATCTCTATCTTTCTGCAAAAAAATACCTCGAAAGCAACGACAAGCCCTATGTTTGTGGCAATTGCGGAAGCAGGATAAAGAGTAAAGGCAAATGTCCATATTGCGACACGATGAATGAATAGTGGCGAAAACGCAATTATGATGCGCTCGGCTGATGAAAAAGCTTACAAAATGTTTTGCCCTTTCACCTAATTGTAGTACCTTTGCTCTTGATAGAAATCAATCATTTAATTATTATAAACTAAAAAATGAAACCAACATTATTCCTCCTTGCTGCAGGTATGGGAAGCCGTTACGGCGGACTCAAGCAGCTTGACACTCTCGGCCCTAACGGTGAAGCCATAATGGATTACAGTATATATGATGCCATCCAGGCAGGCTTCGGCAAGATCGTTTGGGTAATACGCAAAGATTTTGAAGAGCAGTTCCGTACTCAGATACTTGCTAAATATCAGGACCACATCCCATGTGAACTCTGCTTCCAGAGCATTGACGCTCTGCCAGAGGGATTCACCGTGCCGGAAGGTCGCACAAAGCCATGGGGTACAAACCACGCTGTGCTGATGGGTAAGGACGTCATCAAGGAGCCTTTCGCTGTGCTCAACTGCGATGACTTCTATGACCGTGACGCATTCAAGGTGATGGGTAAGTTCTTGAGCGAACTGCCAGAGGGTTCTACAGGCAAGTATGCCATGGTGGGATTCCGTGTTGACAACACCCTGAGCGAGAGCGGCACCGTGAGTCGCGGTATATGCGAG
>CAVKNF010000157.1:0-4919 GCA_963657415.1 bacterium
GTCGGGGTGACAGGACTCGAACCTGCGACAGCCTGGTCCCAAACCAGGAACGCTACCAACTGCGCTACACCTCGTTGCAATAACTTCAAGTATTGTTCCTTTTGTTTTGCGTGTGCAAAGGTACTGCTTTTATTTTATTCCACCAAACATTTTCGCAAAATTCTTCATCTTTTCCTCCTTTTTTCCTTAATTCCTGATATTACGTTTGCTTATTTAGAAACAAAAGACTAACTTTGTCACATAACAAACAAATAAGACTGTGGCGGCATTTCAACTAATTTTATCCGAAGATGCAAAAGAGTTCCTCAGCGAACTACCCCAGCAAGCACACAAAAAGATATTGTATAATATCTGGAGGGTAGCAGGAGGAGAGAAGAACAGCGAATTGTTCAAAAAGCTTGAGAATTCCGAGATATGGGAGTTTCGCACACTTTTTAATGGCATAGCATATCGTCTTTTCGCTTTTTGGGATACTGACAGACAAACGTTAGTGGTGGTTACACATGGGATTATTAAGAAGACTCAGAAAACTCCCAAGAAGGAAATTGCGAAAGCAGAAACAATGATGAAACAGTACTTTGAATTAAAGAAAGGATAAATATATGAAACAGGTAGGCAATATGAAGTTTTATACTTTGGACGAAGTTACCGATGAAATCATCGGGGCAAAAGGTTCCAAAGAGAGAACTGAATTTGACAACAGTGTAGAAGAGGCTTTGCATGACTATCACGTTGCAGAAGCCATCAAGAACGCGCGCTTAAACAACAAACTCTCTCAGGAAGAATTAGGAGAGAGAATAGGTGTCAAGAGATCTCAGATATGCAAACTGGAAAGTGGCAAATGCTCACCTACCATATCAACGATAAGCAGAGTTTTCCGCGCTCTTGGCATTAACTCGGCCACTCTTGACTTAGGCGCCGCAGGCAAGGTTGCATTATGGTAGCGCAATACTAATCAGCACAATAAAGCGAACTGCCGTTCCCATACATCAGTAAGGGAACGGCAGTTCACTTTTTATCTATTCCAAGTAGTTATTACTTGATTATTCCATATTCCTGGAATACCTTCTTGAGCGCCATGACGGCACGCTCCACCTGCTCTTCGGTGTGTGTTGCCATAAGGGCGAAGCGCACAAGAGTGTCCTGAGGAGCACATGCTGGAGGAATCACAGGATTGATGAATACTCCGGCGTCGAAAGCCTTGGCTGTCACGATGAAGGTCTTGTCCACATCTCTTACGTAGAGAGGGATTATTGGGCTCTCAGTGTCGCCAATCTCAAATCCTTCCTCGCGGAATCTCTTCAGAGCATAGCGTGTCACCTTCCATAAAGCCTCTATGCGCTCAGGCTCCTGCTGGATGATGTGCAGAGCCTCCATGGCAGCGGCTGTGGCTGCAGGAGTGTCGCTGGCAGAGAAGATGTAGGTGCGCGCTGTGTGACGAAGCCAGTTGATAGTGTCCTTGTCGGCAGCGATGAAGCCTCCGATAGAAGCAAGCGACTTAGAGAATGTACCCATAATGAGGTCTACCTCCGAAGCGAGACCGAAGTGGTCGCACACTCCCCTGCCCTGCTTGCCGAATACGCCAAGACCGTGAGCCTCGTCCACCATGATGGATGCGTTGTACTTGTGCTTCAGTTCCACAATCTTCGGAAGAGGAGCCAAGTCGCCTTCCATAGAGAACACGCCGTCTACAACGATGAGCTTCACCTTGTCAGGCTCACATCTCTGGAGCACGCGCTCCAGGTCTTCCATGTCATTGTGCTTGTAGCGGTAGAACTTTGCGAATGACAGACGTCTGCCGTCAACGATACTTGCATGGTCGCGGTCATCGCAGATGATATAGTCGTCCTTGCTCAGGAGAGCGGGGATGACACCGCTGTTGACAGTAAATCCAGTAGAGAAGCAGAGAGCGTCGTCTTTGCCCACAAACTCTGCCAGTTCCTTTTCCAACTGCACGTGGATGTCAAGTGTACCGTTGAGGAAACGGCTGCCAGCGCAACCAGTACCGTATTTGTCGAGTGCTTTCTTTGCAGCTTCTATGATTCTCTCGTCGCCAGTAAGACCGGTGTAAGCATTAGAACCAAACATCAGGACTTTGTGTCCTCCCATTTCTACTTCTGTTCCCTGCTTTCCCGTTATGGCGCGGAAATAAGGATAAATACCCTTCGCCATTGCCTCCTGAGGACGGCGGTAGGTCTTGAATTTTTCCTGTAAAAGTCCCATTTACTATTTATTGATGTGTCCTTTGGCTATGAGCCAGGACGTTAAATTTCCGTGCAAAGTTACAAAAAATCATCTAATGGCAATATGTTTTCATCAACAAATGACATCCAAACAGCAATTTAAGGTCCTTATATAGACGAAATAGCACGATATTTCTTAATTTTGCAAAGATTATTTAATGTGTCGTGTCATCTACGATGGAAAACAAGAAGTCTGTACTGTTCATAATGAACCCCATATCGGGCACCGCAAGCAAGGCCCGCATACCCCAACTTATAGAGAAGTATCTCGACCACGAGAAATTCGACTATAGGATAAGAATGACGGAGTATGCTGGTCATGCCACTGTCATAGCCAATGAGGAGAAGGTGAAGGGCACCGACATCATCGTGGCTGTGGGTGGCGACGGCACGGTGAATGAGGTGGCGCGCGCACTGGTGCACTCACAGTCTGCACTGGGCATCATACCGTGCGGTTCGGGCAATGGTCTTGCCCGCCACTTGCTGCTTCCGATGAACGTACGCAAATGCATCGAAATCCTCAATGCCTGCGAGATTCACGACCTCGACTATGGCACCGTCAACGAGTATCCATTCTTCTGCACCTGCGGACTCGGATTCGACGCCTTCGTGAGCAAGAAGTTTGCCGAGGCGGGCAAGCGTGGACCTATCACCTATCTGGAAAACATACTGCGCGAGGGACTGAAATACAAGCCCGAGACTTATGAGATCATCGACGACAACGGCGCCGTGGAGTACAAGGCGTTCCTCGTCTCATGCGCCAACGCATCGCAATATGGCAACAATGCTTACATCGCCCCGCAGGCATCGATGAGCGACGGTCTGCTGGATGTCATCATCATGGAACCCTTCGACCTTCTCGAAGCGTCACAGATAAGTCTGGAGATGTTTAACAAGACCTTGGACAAAAACTCCAAGATAAAGACTTTCAAGACCAAGTCGCTGCACATCCGCAGAAGCAAACCCGACGTCATACACTATGACGGCGACCCTGTCATGGCGGGCACCGACGTGTATATAAAGATACAGCCGAAGGGCATCAAAATCGTGGTAAACCCCGACGGCAACACCAACTCGAGAAAGCCAAACGCATTTCAGACCGCAGCTGCCGAACTCCTCAACGACATCAACTCCGTGAGGACCAACATCCAGAGGAAACTCTCGTCATAGATAGAAGTCTGACGTCAGCGCATCAAACCAATCCGAGCGCTTTCCCTCCAGGTCCTGCAGTTCTATGGTCACATCACTTTGCTCCGACGGACGCACATTGGAGAAGCGCATAAGACGGCGCTTCACCGCCTTGCCACGCTTTGTCACGATGCGGACAGTTTCCGCAAGATAAAGCCCTGCAAACCAAGCCTCATCTATAAAAGCCCCACAACACTCCTCTGTCATCACAGCCGAGAATACTCCGCCTGGAGCAAGCATCCGCGCCACTCCCTTTGCCAACGCACTGAAAGGGAGCGAGTCAGTGTGCCGAGCCAAAGTGCGTGCACGGTCGGGATTCTTTAGCGAGTCTACGAAGAAAGGTGGATTGCTCACTATGGCATCATACTGCCACTGCCAGCAATCTCCATCCGCACTCACCGCATTCTCACTGACAAACGACTGCAGAGAGGCGTGCTCCACCATTATCCTGTCGCCCCAAGGAGAGTTGTCCGCATTTACCCTCGCCTGCCTGCAGCAGTCAGCCTCTATGTCTATCGCCGTCACCCGGGCTTCAGGGAAACGCTGCGCCATCATGAGCGACACGATGCCCGTGCCACACCCTATGTCGAGTATACGCTTGCCACCCTCTGCCCATGCGCCGAGCAGCACGCCGTCCGTGCCCACCTTCATGGCGCAGAGATCCTGCTCTATGCCAAACTGCTTAAATCGAAATGCCGTAGCCATCGCTGTATTATATTATATAATGTGTAAACTCTGATGCACTACAAAAGTACGAAAAAAGCATGAGAAACTGTGCATGAAAATTTGGTCATATCATCTTTTTGACCTACCTTTGCACATGAGGTTGTTCCGGTTCGATAGGGAGACTCATCAAAAATAACACCTTCAAGGAGACAACTACTCTTGTCGATGGCGGGCCACATAAAGTCTTCACGACCTAAGCCTTTGCGCCGGTGGATTACAAAGACCTGAGAGCTCTCTAAACTTCTTTATCAAGGAGTTTCATCACATCATCGGGGCAACCTCATTTTTCTCCCATCCCTCCCCCTCTTCTCTGTCCCTTCAGCAATACCCCACCGCCATGCGGCAGCCGATGCAGCATTGACTCTATCTCTGACATAGGTTAACTTCGTTGCCAAATGAAGTCGGCTTCGTTGGCTGTTGAAGTCGGCTTCGTTGGCAGTTGAAGTTAACCTGCTCGCCTGTTATGCCTATACCATCATTTCCCTCGTCATCATAATTACTGTGGCGGTGGGGAAGTAAAAGCGAACCGCCCGACCTTAGGCTTGTAGCTTAAAGTCGGGCGGTGTTGTCTGTGTGATTTACTGTGAAAATAAAAACTATCTATGTTTCAGTTACTTAAATGACAGTGTAATTTGCCATGAAAATAAGATTACGCATAAAACGGCACATAAGCAACATATTTGCGAGACTCTGAATCTGGCTTAGCGGCCTTGATGAGTCCACTCGCAACAGTATCGGATATGATATGGGAGGCCAAAGCAC
>CAVKNF010000158.1:0-4900 GCA_963657415.1 bacterium
CACTTTTCACCTTTTGAGCCGAGGCGGGCATCATTGCCAATGCCGCCAAGGCTGTAGTCATGAAAATCTTCTTCATTATATGTTATTTGATATATTGTTATACCGTTTTTAGGTGGGAATTTATAGCCCCCACCGTTTTACTTATATGGGATATACTCGTCCCAAAGTTTCAGCGAGTGGAGATAGCCAGAGAATGGCCATGCGCCCTCGGCATTGATGCCAAGCATCATAAACTGTGATGGCTTGAAGAGCAACTGCACGTCTTTTTCGCTGATGAGTTGGTCGTTGATATAGACACGCTGCATTCTGCCGTCGAAGCAAACGTAGATGTGCTGCCACTTGCCTTCCAGCGTCTTGATGTCCTTGTAGCCTACGTCCTCATAGAAGCCGTAGTGGTTCAATACTCCGCAACGAGGTTCGGTGCCATTGACGAGCATAATTTTTTCCAACTCGTCGTGTGTCGAGGTGAAGTCTGCCACACATTCGTTTTCGGCAATCTCAGGATTGAGAACCCAAGCGTCGATGGTGTAAGGGGCATTGTCGCGTATGGTGGCAGGCAACATGAAATTGCTGCGATACATCTCCCTGCCCGTGAAGCAGAATGCCTTCTTGCCTTCTATCTCTCTGACAGCGACAGGTTCCGACTGTACCTCAAATTCACCCTTGAGGTGAACATCGAGTGGCGATCCGTTCTTGATGAACGGTACGGTGTCGTCGACTTCATAATAGTCGGCATTGATATCCACTACCAGTCCCTGGGTCTGAGTGTCAGCAGGAGCATTGCGGAGGATGTCGCTCTCAGCGTCAAACTTCTTCTCGGCTTCTGTCTGTTGCCAGTTATAATAACGTAAGTTGGTTACAATTAATTGTGTATTGCCAGCAACAATTTCCAGTTTTCCGTCAGTCAAGTTGATATGGCTGTCACTTTCATCCACCTGTTTCCATTCGCCGTCTTGATAAATCATGGCGGTGAGGGTGTGCGTGCGACTCTTGCCAAGTTGAGCCTGGCTCATGCGGAGCACAGAGCCTGGTTGGAGCACCACGGCGTCTTTGCCTCCTATTCTCTCGGCGAGTGCCGTGCCCTGCGTGACATCAAACTTTCCTCCGAGCATACCCTCATGGTTGTTCCACTGGATACCATCGAAGTCTTCGCCTGTCAATCCGAGCCACTGTTGTGGAGCCGAGTCCTGTACGTCGCCATATACCTTGATATTCCAGATGGCACCGCCGAAACCGTTTTTCTGACCGCCAGTGTAGGTGAGTCTTACATATCTGGCTTTCACATTGCCGAAATCCACCATCGGTGAACCAGCAAGGCGGTTGCCTCGCTTGTCAGAGAAAGTCTTCCAAAGTTTGCCGTCCTCCGAAGTCTCGATGATATACTGGTAGAACTGTGTGCCATATTCAAACTGAGTCCAGATGGTCTTGATGGCTTCCTTCTTGCCCAGGTCAATCTGTATCCAAGCAGGACCAGTGGTGCGAGGACGCCAGAGAGTTCCGTTGTTGTCATCCACGGCATATTCAGGGCGGAAGTTCTCGTCATAATATGATGAGGCCGTCACCTTAGCCTGATAAGCAAGGTTCTTGGCGACCTTCAACTCAGGGTGGAGGTCGATGCCCTCATGGGTAGGGATGATTTCCTTGATGGTGCCGTCGACATTAAACTCCAACTTGTCCATAGCCACCTGACGGTGGAAACCGCGGTTGGAATGTGGGTTGTCGTGGCGATGATACACGATGTAGTAGTTGTCGCCCTCCTGCAGGATGCTGTTGTGACCGGGACCATGCACAGTGCCGTCCTCGTTGGTCTTGAGGATGGTGCCGTGATAGGTGTAAGGACCCATCGGGTGCTCTGCCGTGGCATAATCCACACGATAACTGGCATCCTCGCAATGCTCGCAAGAGTAGAGGAAGTAGTAGATGCCGTTGCGCTTGAATACGAATGGTGCCTCAAAGAAGTGCTTTACCTCGGTGTTTTCAATGAGTTTTGTCTCGCTGAAACTCTTCATGTCGGGATTGAGTTTGCCTGCTCCGCACCCGAAGCCGGGGTAGATGCCCCATGTGCCCCAATACATATATACGGAACCGTCATCATCGATGAAGGTCTGACCGTCGAGGGTGATGGCATTCTTGACGAAACGGTCTGGCACAAGCACAGCCTCGCTTTCGCCCAGCACATTCTTCCAAGGTCCGCGAGGAGTCTCGCCCTCACCAAGGAAAAGGCGGCATGGTTGGCAATAGAGATAATAATACTTGCCGTTGGCTTCGTTTTTCATCACGTCAGGCGCCCATATCCAGTGGCTGTCAGGCCAGTTCATCGGCATGAGCGTCCAGTTTTTGAAATCCTTGCTGCACCATAGTTGGGCAGGTCCGAAACCTGCACCGCTGCCATCCGTTGTGGCATATATATAATAGGTGTCGCCAAACTTCTTGATGGTAGGATCTGCGAAATAGCCTGGCAAGATAGGATTTCCTGCTCCTGGAGTATTGTAAGATGCTTTTTGCGCTACACCTGCCAGAGGTGCTGCCGCAAGGAGTAGGGATACAAATAAACTCTTGTTCATATTCTAATTCTTTGTTCTTTTATTCTTTGATGAATTTCACTACGAAGCCACCACCAGATGCCATGTTTATGGAGAAGTCGGTGGTGTTGTCCATGTGCTCAAAAGTCTTGTCGTCGATGCGGTAGTCCTCGGCATTGTGGTTGGCATTGATACCGTCTGTCAAAACGATAGCCTTGTATCTTACTCCCTCATCGAGGAAGTCAAGTTTCATGTTGACAGCCCTCGTGCCGTCCCAGTTGGTCTGACCTGCCAAATACCAGTTGCCGTCCGCTTTTCGGGCAGTGACGATATACTTGCCGATTTCGCCCTGTACGACAATTGTCTTGTCGAATACCACAGGCAAGGAGGCAATGAACTGGGTGAAAGTCTCGTCTTCCTCATAGTTGGTAGGGGTGTCGGCGAGCATCGTAAACGGACTGTCTTGTGTGATGTAACAAGCAGCCTGGTGGCAACGGGTTCCCATGGAGATAGGTTTGTTATAGATAGCCTTCCAGTCTTCCTTGGTGCCATTGCGCATGGCTCCAGGGGTGAAATCCACCTGTCCTGCCATCATGCGGATGTAAGGGAAGGTGACATCATACTTAGGCATGTCGCTCTTGAGGTCGCCCCAACGAGCCTCCTCCATGCCGAACACACTCTCATAGTTGAGGATGTTAGGATAGGTGCGGTTAAGTCCCATGGGTTTGTAGATGCCATGAAGGTCGAGGATGAGGTGATGTTTGGCTGTGCAGACGGCAAGACGTTCCACCATCTCGGCGGCTGTTTGGTCGTCACGGTCCATGAAGTCTACCTTGAATCCCTTGATGCCCATGTCGGCATAGGTCTTGCAGACATTCTCCAGATCTTCGTCCAACACATTGAAGACAGCCCAGAGCACGATGCCTACGCCCTTAGAGTTGGCGTATTCTATGAGTTTAGGCAACTGTATGTCGTCAATAGGTTTGAGGATGCTTCCTTCCTTGGAGTCATACCATCCCTCGTCGAGGACGATATATTCCAAACCATGGTTGCGGGCGAAGTCTATATAATATTTGTATGTTTCATAGTTGATGCCAGCCTTGAAATCCACTCCTTTCAGGTTCCAGTCGCTCCACCAGTCCCATGCCACCTTGCCCGGTTTTATCCATGATATATCGCCTATCTTATTTGGAGAGGCAAGGGCATAGACGAGGTTGTTGGTAGGCATATCCGTATCCTTCTCGGTGATGGCGAAGATGCGCCAAGGATAAGTGCGCTTGCCAGTGCTGGTGGCTATGTAGTCATGGGTAGACTCTACGTAAGTCATATGTCTCCATGGATGGTATGCCATCTTGCTGGGGTAGGGGGCAAAGGTGCCTTTCAACTTGTCGCCATCAGCCTTAAGCCACATGCCAGGATAACTCTGGAGGTCGCTCTCCAAGATGGTGACCTTAGCCACGTTGCAGTCGATGGTGGCTGGCAGGAAAGCAGGCAGGTCTTTGGCATTTCCTATGGTTGTCTCGTCATAGATATTTTGGAAAGCCATGGCCAATGGCTTTTCGGGGTTGGTGGTGTAAGGCAACCACGCTTTTTTGTCTTTGCCAAACTGATAGTCGGCAGTCTCGCTAAGGATGATGGTCTTGCCCTTCTGGTTAGTATAGAAACGGTAGGCCACTCCCTCGTCATAGGCTCTGAGGATGATGCCGAATCCATTCTTCATTCTGACATCCAACTGTTGGTAAGCGGTCGTGAAGGATTTCTGTCTGTAGAAAGGAGCGTCGATAGTTTCCTGGTGGTTGGTCAACTTGTGGCTGACGATTTGGGGATTGTTGCCGATGTCCGTTTTGTCATTCTTCTTTTTGTCAGGATTTGAAAGTGTAACCAATCCTATGGAGGACTTGTTCAGTAGGGATTGATTGTTATATCTCAATTGGATGGAGAGTTGCTCCTTAGTATTAAGTTCGGCCGTGATTTTACCATTGGGTGATTTTACCTGGTAAGTCTGTGCGGAGATGCCGGAGGCTATATACAGCATGGTGACTGCCAAAAATAATTTCTTGTATGTCATTTCTTTACATATATTGTTGGTTTTTGTGCAAATTTACTTTAAGGTAATGAAAGAAGATGTAAGGATTGTGTATAATAATAAAAGTATAATCCAAAAGAGTGACAACAAGAGCCAAATAGACGATTGGACTTGTTTTTGGGACGATACTGACATATTTATTGTATATGTTATCGTAAATTTGTATCCATAGGAAGTACGGCGCCCTCGTCGTATCAGCAGAAAGCAAGAACATGATGTGAGTGATGGGTATAGCGAGGGCGCTGTACCTCCTATAGTCACCAATAGGTTGCTTGCGATACTATTACTGGAT
>CAVKNF010000159.1:0-1643 GCA_963657415.1 bacterium
AGTAAACGACAATGATAACATACAATGCGGAAGGCGTGAAGATGCCTGACATAAAGAAACGTGACACCAACAAGTGGATACGTGCCGTTGCCGCCACTTATGGCCGTAAGGTGGGCGAGATAGGTTATCTCTTCTGTGACGACGAGAAGATTCTCGAGGTCAACAGGGAGTATCTGCAGCACGACTATTACACTGACATCATCACCTTCGACTACGACGAGGATGATGTCATCAATGGCGACCTCGTCATCTCTCTCGACACCGTGCGCACCAACGCTGAGCAGTTTGGCAAGGCTTACGACGAAGAACTCCACCGCGTAATCATCCACGGCATTCTCCACCTCTGCGGTATCAACGACAAGGGACCGGGCGAGAGGGAGATCATGGAGGCTGCCGAAAACCGTGCCTTATGCATGTTGCGATAATCGGAGGCGGTGCCTGCGGCTGTTTCTGTGCCGTCAACTTGAAGCGCCGGTTGCCTGATGTCAGGGTGACGGTGCTGGAGAAGAGCACGCGCCCTATGGCTAAACTCGCCGTCACTGGTGGCGGAAGGTGCAATCTCACCAACTCTTTCCGCGACGTGAAGAGCGTCAAGCAGGTGTATCCGCGTGGCGACAAACTCATGAAGCGCGGACTTAAGGTGTTCTCGCATGAGGACACGATGCGCTGGTTTGAAACCGAAGGCGTGCGCCTCATAGTGCAGGAAGACCAGTGCGTATTCCCTCAGTCGCAGGATGCCATGGAAATCGTCAACACCCTCTTGCGACTTATGCGCCAGCATGGAGTAGACCTCCTAACGTCCACAGGCGTGGAGAGCATCTCCCACAAGGACTCTGGCATGTATAGCCTCATCACTTCCACGGGCGAAGAAATCCTTGCCGACAAGGTCGTTGTCACCATTGGAGGCAAGGCGCATCTTGATGGCTATACTCTTATATCACCCCTTCAAGTGCCGTTTGCACTCCCTGTGCCATCGCTTTTCACCTTTAATATCGACGATGAAAAGTTGCATTCTCTCATGGGCACAGTGGTAAACCCCGTCACGACACGTCTCATCTCCACCAAGTTTTCCGCCTCAGGACCGCTCCTCATTACTCATTGGGGACTGTCGGGTCCTGGCATTCTCCGTCTTTCTTCCTATGGTGCCGACTTCCTCGCAGAGCGTTTTCACCATGCCGAGGTGGGCATCAACTGGTTTGGCGATGCCACCTTCGCCGAGGTTCTCGACATTCTCAAGGCTACCCAGACTGACAATCTGCGCAAGCAGATAGCCAATGCCAAACCCCTCGACACCATCCATCAGACTCCCATCACGCAGGCTTTCTGGACTTATATTATAGAAAAGGTGGGACTGCCACCGCAGAAACCATGGGCGGAGGTGGGACCAAAGCAACTCAATCATCTTGCCTCCATTCTCACCAATGACATCTACAGCATCACGGGTAAGGGACAGTATAAGGACGAGTTTGTCACCTGCGGTGGCATAGACCTCTCATCGCTCGATATCAACACCCTTGAGTGCAAGCGCCACCCAGGACTCTTCTTCGGGGGCGAATTTGTCAATGTGGATGCCGTGACAGGCGGTTTCAATCTCCAGGCGGCATGGACCATGGGATATATAATAGCCAACAGCATATGAGAAG
>CAVKNF010000159.1:1878-4829 GCA_963657415.1 bacterium
CGGGTCGTAGGCTTTCACAACAACGGGGGCAACCGCCGTGATGCCGAGGGCATAGCGTTCTTCCCCGACAGCAATACCGTCTTCATCTCTGCCGAAGACGACCAGCGCATCAAGGAGTATGCCCTCGACGGCAGTCTCACTGGTCGCGAACTTGCCATCCCCGAGCAACTCCAACTCAGTAATATTCACGACAACTATGGTTTTGAAGCCTTGACATATAGCGAAGAGACGGGACTGTTTTGGACGTGCACGGAGAATACTCTCAAGTCTGACGGCAATGTATCCGACGACAAGAACCCCGTGCCTGCCAAGATACGCCTACAGTCTTTCGACCGCAATCTCCAGCCTCTCAAGCAGTATATCTATGAGACTGACGCGCCCAAAACACAAGGCGAGGTGAAGCAGATGGCTTTCGGCATACCCGAATTGCTGGCTCTTCCCGACAACAGTCTGCTCGTGCTGGAGCGAGAATTTCTCGTTGCACAAGGTTATCTCGGCAGTTATGTCACCAATAAGATATATAAGGTGAAGCCCGACGAAGAGGGAAAGGTCCTGCAAGCACAGTGGACCACCAATCTCGGACTCTTTTCTCAGAACATAGCCAACTACGAAGGCATGTGCCTCGGTGTCAAACTTGTCGACGGACGGCAGACTATACTTCTCGTCTCTGATTCCCAGGGAGGCTACGGCAACTCGCTCTTCCACCTCAAGGACTACATACGTGTGGGCATCCTGTAGCCAAGGAGGTACGGCACCCTCGTCGTATCAAAAATCTGAAAAATACCGACATTGCCAGCAAAAATTGTTACCTTTGCACTAACTTTCAAGACATTCATACCAATATGATCAAGCATCTTGCACTCCTTTCGGCACTTCTCTTCTCTCTCTCTGCCAATGCCCAGGAAGCGGTAGACACATTGCATTTCAACACCAAGACCGAGCGCTTCTTCAGCAAACGCTGGGTGCAGTCCACCTATATCGGCGTGCCTCTCGTTGCCGCCGGACTCATTGAGATGGGCGAGAATAAACATTTCCGTTCCCTGCGCAATGGTTTTATGCCTACATTCCGCAATCACACAGATGACTACATACAGTATTCTCCCGCCGCCGTGATGCTTGCCTTGAAGGCAGCAGGAGTCAAGGGCCGCAGTTCGTGGAACAAGATGCTTACTGCCGACGCCTTCACCATAGGATTCATCACAGCCGTCACGAGAGTCATCAAACCGATAGCCCACGAGGAGCGACCTGACGGATCCAACAATCACAGTTTCCCTTCGGGTCACACTGCCACAGCCTTCATGTGTGCCACCATGCTCCAGAAAGAGTATGGACATCTGAGTCCGTGGGTGGGTTTTGGCGGTTACACCGTAGCCACAGCCACAGGCGTGATGCGCATGATGAACAACAAGCACTGGATGAGCGACATCCTCGCAGGAGCGGGCATAGGTATCCTCGGCACCGAGTTTGGATATTGGCTTGCCGATCTGGCCTTCCCCAGTCATCCGAAGAGTTATGACCCACGCACCATATGGATTGTAGATGCAGACAAGAATCCTTCCTTCTTCGGTACCTATGCCGGATTTCTCGTACCGCTCCATCACTACAACATCAGCGACACACGCAAGATGCAGTCATCCACAGGAGCCACATTCGGTCTTGAGGGAGCCTATTTCTTCTCACGCCACTGGGGTGTGGGAGCGCGTGCCGGAGTATTCGACATCAAGTACACCACCGACGACGAAGACCGCATGGAGAACTCATCTCATTCCTACACTCTCAAGGGCGGAGTCTATTTCCATCAGGACCTCTATGAGCGCCTCTTCGTGGAAGGCAGAGCCTTGGCAGGCTATACGCGCTATCCTGACTCCAATGAAAATGTCATCGACAACCCCAGCCACGGCGGTTTTGGTACTACCCTCGGTGCCGGCATAGGTGTCAGGGCAAGGCAGCATCTTGACTTCAAGTTCAATGTAGAGCACGAACTCTTCCCCTCTCCAAGCAAGGACCACGGCAGCCAGGGAGCCCTCGTCCTCTCCGGTTCAGCCTACATACGCTTTTAATATTGAAAGATGGAAATATTGAAAGATTAATGGTAATCATAGTAGTTGCAGCGTCCTCGCTGCAACCTTAGGAGGTATAGCGCCCTCGCTTTTAATATGGAAATATTGAAAGATGGAAATATGACGGGTTGTTGTGATAATTCCTCATTGCCATGACGCATTTACGGAAAAGAAAAAGTAAATTTGCAGACTATGATCATCACTCTCTCTTATCTCAGAAACAGGTTCTGTCAGTTTAATGACCTGTGCTTCGGCGGATGCCTGCCTGTGCCTCGGCTTAAGGTGGGCAATGCCCGCACGATGCTGGGCAGCCTGCGCTATAGACGGGAGAGGGGACTGCTGGGGCGCACGCGGCTCGTAGACATCACTCTCACGGTAAGCGCTTTCTATAACCTGCCGCAGGAAGAAATCGACGACACCATACTGCACGAGATGATACATCTCTTCATCGCCAGCCAAAACCTCAAGGATGACTCCCCGCACGGAAGGCTTTTTCGGCAGAAGATGGATGAAATCAACAGCAAGTATGGCCGCCATATCAACGTGTCGCACCGCGGTAAACTGGAGAAAGCCAATACAGGACTTAGCCGCAATGTCATAGCCGTGGTGCATCTGCAGGACGGCGGCATAGGGGTGATGCGTCCTTCTAAAAGCCGTATCTTCGTCATCAGTCGCTCCTTGCACCTATATTATAAGGTGGCAAGCATAGACTGGTATTTCTCCTACGACCCCTATTTCGACACGTTGCCACGCTCGCTGAAGCCCCGTGTTTACAAGGTCAACATCGACAAACTGACACAGGCTCTCAATGATGCCATACCGCTGAGAATGGAAGACAACAAGAGACTCGTTGTTGTCTGAAACCTGTCGAGTCGTTTTCAAAATACGGCT
>CAVKNF010000160.1:0-4755 GCA_963657415.1 bacterium
CAACTGTGAAAATAATTTTTGCCTAATATTCCTTTGTTAGGAGAAAAAGCCGTAACTTTGCAAAGCGTAATCAAATTTGAATACGAAACAAATCATGGCACAGACAAAGTACATCTTCGTGACGGGAGGAGTGGTGAGTTCACTCGGTAAAGGTATTATCTCCGCTTCTATCGGCAAACTGCTGCAAGCCAGAGGCTTCAGTATTACCATCCAGAAGTTTGACCCTTACATCAACATTGACCCCGGAACCCTTAATCCCTATGAGCACGGCGAGTGCTATGTCACTGTAGACGGTATGGAGACCGACCTCGACCTCGGACATTATGAGCGCTTCACAGGTATCCGTACCACCAAGGCAAACTCCATGACTACGGGCCGCATCTATAAGTCGGTCATCGACAAGGAGCGCCGTGGCGACTATCTCGGCAAGACCATCCAGGTGGTGCCTCATATCACCGATGAGATCAAGCGCAGCATAAAGTATCTCGGTCAGAAGGGTGATTTCGATTTCGTCATTACTGAAATCGGCGGAACTATCGGCGACATCGAGAGCGCTCCATTCCTTGAGGCCATACGTCAGTTGCGCTGGGAACTTGGTCACGATGCCATCAATGTGCACCTCACATATGTGCCTTACCTCAAGGCGGCAGGCGAGTTGAAGACAAAACCTACCCAGCACTCCGTGAAGGAGTTGCAGTCTGTGGGTATCCAGCCCGACATCCTCGTGCTTCGCACCGAGCAGCACCTGTCTGACAGCATACGCTCCAAGGTGGCTTCATTCTGTAATGTAGACCTCGAGTGCGTGGTGCAGAGCGAAGACATGCCGAGCATCTATGAGGTGCCGGTGAGCATGCAGCAGCAGGGACTCGACGCTGCCATACTCCGCAAGATGAATATCCCTGTGGGCGAGACTCCTGCCCTTGGTCCATGGCGCAGTTATCTTGAGCGCCGCCGCAATGCCAAGGAAGTGGTGAAGATAGGTCTTGTGGGTAAATATGACCTGCAGGATGCCTACAAGTCAATACGCGAGTCGCTGCTCCATGCTGGAGTCTATAACGACCGCAAGACGGTGATGACATTCATCAACTCCGAGAATATCACCGAGGCTAATGTTGCCGAGATGCTTGCCGGTCAAGACGGTATCGTCATCTGCCCAGGTTTCGGTCAGCGCGGTATAGAGGGAAAGATTATCGCAGCGCAATATACAAGAGAGCACGACATCCCCACCTTCGGCATTTGCCTCGGCATGCAGATGATGGTGATAGAGTTTGCCCGCAATGTGCTTGGCTATAAAGATGCCAACTCTCGCGAGATGGACGCCAAGACTCCACACAATGTCATCGACATCATGGAGGACCAGAAGAACATCTCAAATATGGGCGGCACCATGCGCCTCGGCGCTTACGGATGTGTGCTCAGAGAAGGTTCGCGCACTCAGCAGATATACAATGAGAAGTGCATCGAGGAGCGTCATCGCCACCGCTATGAGTTTAATAATGCCTACATCGCCGAATATGAGAAGAACGGCATGCAGTGCGTAGGACGAAATCCCGAGAGCGACCTCGTGGAGATAGTGGAGATACCAAACTTGAAGTGGTATATCGGCACACAGTTCCATCCTGAGTATCAGTCGACTGTCCTTAAGCCGCATCCGCTCTTCCTCGACTTTGTGAAGACAGCAATAGGAAAATAAGACAAAAGCCCTGACGACCCTTTGCGGGTTTGTCAGGGCTTTGTGCTTTATATATAATAAGGTGAAAATTCAGTTGCGCTTATAGGGTGCAGGCTTCCGTGCGGGTACAGCGAGGGCGCTGTACCTCCTATAAGAATGCATTGCCGGTGACGGGGTGTGCTGGCGTTGATTAAGGATAGGTTTTGTAACATACATTTGGCAAATTAATATTATTGTAACATTTATACAAGAAATATTAACTAACTTTGCACACTGTAAAGATAGTGGGTGACTATTCGATAATAGACAGAGTATAGAAACCTCGTCCTGGGCTGAGTTGAAGTTGCCCCTATAGGGCGAAGGTGTTAGGTGATAGAAGATAGGTAAAAAGAGACGATTTAATCTGATAAAGATATTTATTATATAATTCGGGCGCAAGTCCATAATTACTTAATTAATTTATTCAAACACAGTTATGCAGAAAAAATTGCATTTGCTTGTTGCGATGATGATATTCCTCGTATCATCAGCAATGGCACAGGTAACCACCTCAAGTATGACCGGTAAGATCATGGCTGACGGTGAGGATGTGATCGGTGCGACTATTGAAGCAGTACACACTCCTTCAGGCACTCGCTACCAGGCCGTAACGAATTCCAAGGGTATTTTCTCTATCAACGGTATGCGTGTCGGCGGTCCTTACAAGGTGCAGATTTCTTACATCGGTTATGAAACAAAGGTTGTGGAAGGCATCAATCTCCAACTTGCCGAGACCTACAATCTTAACACCTCTCTCTCTGAGGATGCACAGCAGCTCGGCGAGGTCGTGGTAAGCGCAAAGGCTACCAAGTTTACTACTGAGAAGACAGGTGCATCTACCAACATCAACAACCAGATGATCACCAGCATGCCTACGGTTTCGCGTAGCATTACCGACGTCACCCGCCTTTCTCCTTATGGCGGTAACGGAATGTCTTTCGCTGGTGCTGACGGTCGTACTGCCAACTTCACTGTGGATGGTGCGAACTTCAACAACAACTTCGGTCTTTCTGAGAAACTTCCTGGTGGTGGCAATCCTATCTCTCTTGATGCTATTGAGGAAATGCAGGTTGTGATTTCTCCTTATGATGTGCGTCAGACCAACTTCGTGGGTGGTGGCGTGAATGCCGTTACCAAGTCGGGTACCAATACCTTCAAGGGTAGTGCTTACGTATATCACAAGAATGAGAATATGCGTGGTGACGCCATTGAGCGCGAGCAGATCAATGGTGCACGCGAGAAGGACCAGTCTACCACTTATGGTTTCACATTCGGTGGTCCTATCCTCAAGAACAAACTCTTCTTCTTCGCCAACGGTGAAATGGTGAAGACTCCTACAGTGGCAAACCGCTGGCAGGGTAGCCAGGAAGGTATTGCTGATGCTGACAACTATCAGTCTCGTACTACGCTCTATGACTTGCAGCGAGTTTCAGAGTATGTCAAGAACAAGTATGGCTATGATACAGGTTCTTGGACAGACTTCCCCGCCGACGAGAACAACTACAAACTCCTCCTCCGCTTAGACTGGAACATCACCAACCAGCATCATCTGGCTTTGCGTTATAACTATACCAAGAACCGCTCATGGAACTCTCCTAATGCCACATCTATGGACGGTGGCTCACGTGCTGCAGGTTCTCGTATGTCTCAGTACTCTATGTCGTTTGCCAACTCTATGTATGCCATCGACAACCTCGTAAACTCATGGTCTGTTGACTTGAACAGCCGTTTCACGGAAAACCTTTCCAACCAGTTGCTGTTCACTTACTCAAAACTTGATGACACTCGTTTCACCAATTCCGACGAGTTCCCCTTCATCGATATCCTCGATGGCGGTCAGAAGGATGTGACAGGTACTGTAGATGCAGATGGTACCAACAACTATATGGCACTCGGTTACGAGTTGTTTACATGGAACAACGCCGTTCACAATACCGTTTGGAACATCAAGGACGACGTGACTTACTATCTCGGCAGCCACAAGATCATCGCTGGTATCAACTTCGAGCACCAGATGGCTGACAACTCCTATATGCGTAATGGCTCTGGCTATTATCGTTATGCAAGCCTCGACGACTTCCTTGAGGAGTGCGCTCCACAGATCGTCTGCTTGACCTATGGCTACAATGGCGAGAGCAACCCTACAGCCCGCGTACGCTACAACAAGGCCGGCATCTATGCTCAGGACGAGTGGCAGGTGAATAATAAGTTTAAGTTGACCTATGGTCTTCGTCTTGACGAAATCTTCTTCAACAACAGCGATTTGATGACCAACAATTCCGTGCTCGCTCTCGACTACGGTGGCCGTCATATCGACACTGGCAAGTGGCCTGGCAACAGTCTGACCATTTCTCCTCGTATTGGTTTCGTATATGATGTGCTTGGCGACAAGAGTTTGAAGGTGCGTGGTGGTACTGGTTTCTTCCAGGGCCGTCTGCCATTGGTGTTCTTCACCAACCTGCCTACTAACTCAGGTATGGTGCAGTATCAGGCACAGCTCAATGCCAAGAGCGCAGATATGAACCAGTTTGTTGGCGGACTCGTTTGCGATGCCAACGGCAGACCTACTGCAGCTGCTCTTCGCGATAAGTTGATTTCTATGGGTTACCCTTCAACAATCACTCCTGAGACAGGTACTGTTCCTTCGGCAATCTCTGCAGTAGACTCCAACTTCAAGTTGCCACAGGTGTGGAAGACTTCTTTGGCTGTAGACTATCAGTTCCCAGTGTCTTTCCCATTGTCAATGACTTTGGAGGGCATCTTCAACAAGACCCTCAACGCTGCTACACTCTCTGACTGGAATGTGATGGATCCTTCAGGCTTCGTTCGTTTCAACGGTGCCGACAACCGTCCTGTATATCCAAGCGGTGCAACTTATACATCCAAGAGTGCCTACGTATTGGAGAACACAAGCCGTGGTTACGGTTGGTCATTCTCTGCACAAGTGAACGCACAGCCTTGGGAGTGGTTGAACTTGATGGCAGCCTACACACACACCGTGTCTAAGGAGGTTACCTCTCTGCCAGGTTCCAACGCTTCTTCTG
>CAVKNF010000161.1:0-4561 GCA_963657415.1 bacterium
CTTTATGACGGAGTAAGCGTCATAGAGTCCGAGTTCGCCAGCCTTGCTCAGGTCCTTGGATGCCGACTTCTTGTCGCCCTGGGCATAATAGAGGAGTCCACGGTTATAGTAAGCCTCTGCCATGTGTGGCTCTATCTTTATGGCATGGGTGTAGTCCTCGATGGCACTGCCCGTATTGCCGAGAGCCACATGGAGCGACGCGCGGTCATAATAGAGATAGGCATTCTCGGGCGCAAGACTTATGGCCTTGTCGAAATCGCCAAGTGCCTTCGCTGTCTTCAGACGTGCGTCGATGCCCTGCGAGAGGTTGAAGTTATTCATCATCGTCTGACACACGCCTCGCTGCCAGTAAGCCATCATGAGCGTGGAGTCATTGTCGATGACCACGTCGAGGTCGGCGATGGCGTCGGGATAATTCTGCAGCACGGTGTAGGCCACGGCACGCTGCATGAGATGTCTGCTGGCAAGACGTGTGTTTGCGGCATTACCTATGTCGGAGGATAGGGAGTCGACGAGGGCAAAGGCTGCCGAGGTGGCATCGGCTCCGAGACCGAGATTGCCGCACGCCACATAGATGTTATGGCGCAGCGGACGCTTGGCATTGAATTTCTCCACATCGCGGTCGAAAGCCTGATATGACTTCATGCCGTTGGTATAGGGATAGAGCGACAGGAGGAACATGGGGCGATAGTCCATGGTGACAGAGCGGTTTTGTATGCGACCGCGGTATTCGCTCTGATACTCATGCGCATCCTGTATGTCCTCCACTACGATGGAAGAATATTTGTCAGGGTCTATCTCCTCACGCTTGCGCATAGCCTTGACCTTGCTTGCCGACCAACGGGGCTGCTTGCCGATGTGCTTGTCCATCTGCGCCTTGAAGATGCGAAACTCGTCTTTCTCTGCCTGCGCGTTCATGCCCAAGCGGCGATAGCACTTGGCGCGGTTGTCGAGTCCTATCCAGAAATTGGGAAACTGGCTTATCACCTTGGAGTAGTCTCTGATGGCACCGCGCAGGTCGCCGGTGCGGTCGCGAAGCAGTCCACGATTGAAGATAGCCATGACATTCTCTGGCTCCATCTCTATGACATAGTCGAAATCTGTGATGGCGTCATTGTCGGCACCGAGCTGCATGCGCAGCAGTCCGCGGTTGTAGTGTCCGAGGAAGTTGTTGGGGTCGAGGTCAAGAGCAGTGTCATAGTCGCTCATGGCTCCGCGCAGATTGTTGGTATTCAAGCGTGCGAGGGCACGGTTGATGTAACTCTGCACATGCTTCGGACGGAGATGTATAGCTTTCGACAGGCAGGTGTCGGCAGGCGCCCACTCCTTGCGGGTGAGATGCACGGCGGCACGGGTCATCCACGTGTTACCGTCATAGGGGTCCACCTCGAGTGACTTGTCGAGCCATCGTGCGGCCTCCACGGTGTCGCATTTCTGCAAATATATCTCCGCCTTGAGGGAATAGGCATTGGCAAACTGCGACCACTTGCGGTTGATGGTGTCTATCTGCTGCAGGGCGACATCATATTTCTTGAGGTTATACTCGCAGATGGCGCGGTTATACCAGTAATTCTGTTGCGTGGGATTGATCTTTATCGCCGTGGTGTAGTCTGCGGCGGCTTCCTCGTATTTGTCCTGACGTATGCGGGCGATGGCTCTCAGGTCATAGATCATGTCTATGTAGGGATTGAGAGCTATCGCATGGGTGGCGTCATCTTCAGCTCCGGCAAAGTCTTCGAGATAAAACTTTGCCGCGCCACGCAATTGCCATGGCCTATAGAGCTGCGGACGAAGGGATATGATCTGGTTGAAATACTGTATCGAGAGGACATAGTCTTCATAGTGAAGAGCTATCTCTCCACTTGTAAGCATCCTGTCAATGTTGAATTGTGCACGGGCATTCATACCCATCACAAAGCAACATATATACAATAATAATCTTTTCACCCAACCAGACAAAAGGCATCCTGACTATGGATGTCTGAACTTACATTTATATCGGCACTGGAAACGTCCCTGGAGGAATGTCTTCAACTTGTTCTTCACGAGTTGCTTTCTCAGTGGAGAGAGTCTGTCGGCGAAGACTACGCCCTCGAGGTGATCAAACTCATGCTGTATGACGCGGGCGAGATAGCCGTCGACCCACTCGTCATGCTCTTGGAAAGACTCGTCCATGTATTTCACTCGTATGCGCGTAGGACGTGTGACACGCTCCTGCAGACCAGGCAGCGAGAGGCAGCCCTCCTCTGAAGTGTCTTTCTCACTGTCGTCATACTCGAGGATGTGACCGTTGATAAACACTTTCTTGAAGTCCTTGTATTGGGGCATATCTTCTGACAGCAGGTCGAGGTCTATCACTACGACACGGATGTCCTTGCCCACCTGGGGCGCTGCGAGTCCGATGCCTTCTGACTGTGCCAGGGTGTCCCACATGTCGGCGATAAACTGTGTCAACTCCGGATAATCGCTCTCGATGTCCTGAGCAACCTTGCGTAGCACAGGCATGCCGTATATATATATAGGTAATACCATTTTCTTCTTTTATTTCTTACTTCTCATCCAATCCTGCAGTATTATCGTGGCACTTATCTCGTCAACAAGTTCCTTGTTGGCACGTTTCTTCTTGCCAAGTCCTGCCGTCAGCATGGCCTGATGCGCCAAGACCGACGTGAAGCGCTCGTCATAATACTCGATAGGGATGTCTTGATGGTTACGCCATCGGTTATAAAACTGTTCCACACGGGCGAAGTTCTCGCTCGGTTGACCGTTGGTCTGAACGGGCTTTCCTATTATCACCCTCTCCACACTCTCCCGGGAGATGTAGTCCACGAGATAGTCATAGAGTTCAGACGTGGCAACAGTCACCAGTCCGCCTGCAATAATCTGCAGCGGATCGGTGACTGCTATTCCCGTACGTTTCTTTCCGTAGTCTATAGAAAGTATGCGTGCCACAGGCTCTTACTTCTGGAAGAGCAACCAAGCGTCAGGATACTTCTCTCTCAACTGATTGCGAGAAGACACTGCATCCGACTTGGAGTCATAACTTGACGCTACGACACGATACATATTTCTGCCTGAATTGTAGGCGATACGCGAGTCATAACCTGATGAGCGGAGTGTCTTTGCCAGACCTTCAGCATTTGCCTTGAGGCTGAAAGAACCCACCACTACGCTGTAGCTCTTGAGTGCAGATCCGTCTACCACAGAGAGTTCCTCAGTGCGTACATTCTCTTCAGACTTTGTTGTCTCCACAGTAGTCTTAGTAATAGGAGTTTCCACCATAGGTGTCACCACGGGAGTCTCCACCACAGGCTCTTCTGTCTGTGCAGTTGCAGTTTCGGAAGCCTTTGCCTTGTCATAAGCTTTCTTGTATGCACTCTCAGATGACTTACAACTTGTGAATGCCATTACCAGAGCCATGCTGGCGCAGATCACGATACTCTTCTTCATAATAAAAATGTGTTATTTCGTTATTGTTTAATCTGATGTATAATACGAGTGCGAAGATACTAATAATCCCACAAATATCATCAAGCGCATGGCGAAAAGTGCGCATAAAGTTTGTTAAATAGTCATTTTTAGCAGGATATTTCTTGCAAATACCAAAACTTTGCTTACTTTTGCAACTATATAACTCAAACTTTGAAATTATGAAGACATTAGGTTATTTAGGCGCTTTCATTGGCGGTGCCATTGCAGGTGCAGCTCTCGGTGTTCTGATGGCACCGGAGAAGGGTTCGGAGACTCAGAAGAAGCTCGTTGACACCATCGATGATTTCTGCAAGAAACACAACATAAAGCTCTCGAAGAAGGATGTTGACGACCTTGTAGGAGATATCAAGGACGTTACCGACACTGAGGAATAACAATTGCGCTGACGGCAATAGGCAGATGGTGGGAATTTATAGAATCCACCAGATATAAGAAAACTGACAAGAATGTTTAGCAACGACCGCAACATAGAGACCATAGCGCAGCTTGTGGAGGAACTCAAGAAATATGTTTCCCTCAAAGGCGAATACATCAGGCTGAATATCGTAGAGAAGGCCGTAAGGCTGATAACCGCGATATCCATACTCGTGATATTCTGTGTGCTGTTTCTCTTGGCGTTGACTTATTTCTCATTCGGATTTGCCTATGGCATAGCACCTGTCACGGGCTATACTGTGGCATTCTGCATCGTAGGAGCATTCTATGTCGTGCTGTTCTTGCTATGCGTCATATTCCGCAAGAAACTGATAGAAAAGCCTTTGGTAAGATTCCTTGCCAGCATACTTATGGAGTGATATGGAAGAGAGAAACGCTTACTGCTCGCTTAGCGACATCACACACAGAAAGGCTCAGCTGAAGGCCAGCCTGACTGCCAACGAGAAGAGGATTGGCACGTTGTGGAAAAACTTGTTCCAACAAGACACACCAAAGACACGCCAAACACCTTCCATGAAGCTGGCTAATGCCATTTCTACAGGAGCCGGATTACTCGACGGAGCACTGCTCGGATGGAAACTATATCGACGCTTCTTAAAATAAAACCTCTACAAGACCTGACAACCAACTATTC
>CAVKNF010000162.1:0-4551 GCA_963657415.1 bacterium
GGGCAAAACTTCTGGGTGATATTCGGTATGGCATTCTTGGTATTCTGCGTGGTGCAGGCGATATCCGACTCTGTGGTCACGCCTACCATCCTCGGTAAGGCGATGGGCTTGAACCCAGCCGTATTGCTTCTCTCTTTGTCAGTATGGGGCACTCTGCTCGGTTTCATAGGACTCATCCTCGCACTTCCTCTTACAACACTTATCTTTGCCTATTGGAAACGCTACGTTACCAAGGATGATAAGGATATAACGACTACTTAAAGAACGGCGCCACATATGACGAGTGGCGGTTGTCCACTATGACTTTGTTCATGTCATAGAGGATTGTGACCTGCTTCTTTTCTTCGTCTGTGGTGAAGTCATCCATCTGTCCGTTGGTCGGGATGAAGTCGGGGATGATAGGTTTCATATAGGAATCAGCATCATTGAGATTGGCAGCCTCGACATCTCCCAAAGGAAGACGAATGCCAAGGTCTGCGGGGCGACGTCCCTCTGCCATGAATATCTCCTGACGCATGAGGTAGACAGTGTGGAGAAGTTCTTCCACAGACGTAGCCTCAGCAACCATATCCTCCGTAACCGACGTGCCTGAGATGTAAGGCACTGAGATGAGATTGGGTGCCGTACGGTCGAGCACGAGTCCGCTTCTGAATGGAGCACCCTCGCATGCCGCCACGACATAATCCGTACCAACAGGATAATGCTTAGCGCCACCATTAAATCTACCGTCAAGATGATCATCGAGGTCAGTCTTCACTGGACGGCTCTTCACAAGACTCAGCAATTGGTCGAGATATGTCTTCGCCTCCGTCACATTGCCGTCGGCAAGCGAAGCCTCAGCAAGGATAAGATAGTCTTCCTCCGCTTTGGCAATGTTTATGGCGCACTCGTCGGTAGACTTTATCTGATAGTATTTCGGGTCAAGGAAGTCAAGGCGCGGCAGTGGCTGAAACCATGTACCCCATATTGCCTCCTGTGCCACATTGGTGACATTGTTCTCACCGTCAAAGGTCACCTGACGGCACAAGTCTGCATCCAATGCCAAGGCTTGCTTCGCCTCGTCTACGGCATTCGCCTTGTCGCCCTGACGATAGTAGACACGGGCTTTCAACGTATGAATGAATGCCTTGTCCTCATCATTCGCAGTATACGTCATAGCCTTGTCGAGAGTTTCGAGGGCAAGGGCGAGATGTTTCTCCCAAGATTGCACCTCGCCACCTTCCGTTACGGGAAGACCAGTGAAATATTCGCCTGCAAGGATATAGGAATAAGCCTTAATGTAATAGAGGGTAAACTTCTCCGCGTCGGTGAAGTTGTTGTCATGCTTTGCCACAACATTAAATCCATAGTCTGCCGACTCGCGCAGCGTACCCACATAGCGTTGCAGTTTTATGACGAGTTCGTCAGACGCCATGAGGTTTGGCTTGTCAAACTCCTTACTACTACGCGAATAATTATTGTAATAGTTGTCAGAGAGTATTTCCATCAACTGGCAATACTCGCCCACGGCAAGAGCAAACTGTTTCTCCGTACCGTTGACCCATGTCTGCATGGCATTGTCGGAGTCGAGGTAGTCGTCCTCCACCACATTAGGGTTTACTATCTCGCCAGGACCTATCAGTCCGCATGAGGTCACGGTCAGGCTTACGACTATCGTATATGCTATTTTGTAGATGTATCTTTTCATTGTCATGGATATTAGAAATCAAACTTCAGTGTGGCTACATACTGGCGCGGTGCCGAGTATGTGGCATAGTTGAGACCACCTGTCGACACTGCTCCCTGCGACTGTGCTCCAGGCAATGTTGCCTCTGGGTCTACGCAAGATGCGGTGAAGGCAAATGGATTATAGACATTGAGTGCCACATTGAGGCTCTTCACCACAAAGTGAGGGAAGCGCAGGGTATAGTCTATGCCGATATTCCTTATCTTCAGATAGTCTGCCTTGTCTACGAAGTAGTTGGTGAAATACAGCCACGACGCACTCTGGGTAAGACCCTTGAGGGCTGTCTGTGGTATCTCGTCATCAGTAATACCACGACGGAAACGGAACTGACGGTCGAAAGAGTGCACATACGAACCCGTCTGATAGTCGCCCGACACATAGAGTTGCAAGTCCTTATATTTCACATTGAGCGACATATTGCCATAGAATGTAGGCAACGTACTACCCAAATCCTGCTGTGGCAGCACTTCCTTGAGCGAGCCGTCCTCATTGAGCACAGCCTTGTTGCCACGCAGGAAACCAACAGGTTTGCCCACCTCCACTACGGTCTGTATGGTGGATGTGTCGAAACCGCCGATAGCGAAGGCTGGCTGTCCGCCCGTGCTGAGCACCTCATTGTGGTTGGTATTGAATGATGCATTAAGCGACACTGTCCAGTCGCGTGTTCTGACGGGTGTCAGTCCCACAGTAATCTCCACACCCTTGTTTTCTATATCACCGACATTGGCAAGATATGTTGACTTCTGTCCTGACGAAGGCAACGTAGGGATGTTGAAGATGGCATCGCGCGTACGTGTATAATAATATGTAAAGCCGAGCGAGAGTCTATTGTCGAGGAACGAACCGTCGAAGCCCACCTCAAAGGAATGTTTCTTCTCTGGACCGAGATTGGCGTTGCCATATTTGCCGAAGGTGGCAGCCTGCTTGCCGTTATAGGCAGAGATGTCGATGGTCTTCTGATAGGCAAAGGCGGCAGGATAACTACCTGCCACACCATAGTTGGCTAAGATTCGCATGGAGTTTACGATATTAAGTTCTGCCAGACGCTGCATGAAGGATTCCTCGGAGAGCACATACGACAAACCTACCTTCGGATAAAATTGCCAACCGACATTGTCGCCAAAGGCTGTGTTGTGGTCTACGCGCATACCGAGGTCGAGATAATAGCGGTCCTTGAATCCAAGGTTATTTTGGGCGAAGAAGCCATAGTTGTAGAGATAACTCAACCACTCGTCGGCGGTAACCGTGCCGGCACCGCTCATCACCTGTGCACCATCGCGCAGGTTGCTTCCATTATATGATGCCTGATGGTCGCGAGTGCTGAAGAACTGGAATCCCGCAGTGAGGATGTTGCTTATTCCGCTTTCGGAGCGATACTTATATTCTCCATTGGCATCCATCGTCAGTCCGAAGTAGTCGCGACTATTGTTGAGAATCCATCCCGCATCTGTCGTGCCCGCTGGCTTTGTCTGAGTGAGGATGAGATATTCATTGGTGATTATCTCTTTTGTATTGCTGTTGCGATAGTCCACGCCCATCGTCGCCTTGAAGGTAAGGTTCTGCAACGGGGTGAAGAGCAATGTGTGGGCAGTTTGAAAGCGCTTCACGTCCTCACGGTTATTCTGCAGAGCCTCTGCCTTGTCGATAAGCAATTTCAACTGCGAATACTCGTAATCGGAAGCGGCATCGATGTCGGAGTTAAAGTTGCGTGTCGCTCCGTCAGCATCGGTATAGGTGAATGATGATGCCGAACCGCACTCCGTAGTCCACAGTCCTGTATACAATCCTTGGTTACCATTACGGCTACGACGGTAGTTCTCTGCCACCAGTCCGAAGGAGTTCTGATATTCCAGTAGGCGGTTGAACTTTATATGCGAACCGAATCTCAGGTCATACTTCTTTGTGTCGTTGCCATTATTGATGATGATGCCCGTGTTGCGGCTCATACTTGCGCCGAGGCTATATCCACTTCGTTCATTGCCTCCGCTGAAGGCAATGCGGTAACGCTGCATGAAACCATTCTGATTGAGAAGGTCCTTTGTGCGCTTGAAATGATAAAATTGCGATGTTGCGTCCTCTATTCCCAATTGGGTAGTAAAGGAAGCATGAAACTTTCCCTCACCACCTTTCTTCGTATATATGAGTATCACGCCGTTGGCTGCATCCGAACCGTAGAGTGTCGTGGCAGCACCACCGGTGAGATATTCTATGTGGTCGATATTCTCCATGGAGAGATCGCTCAGAGTTCCCGACGAGGCGGCATTGCCCATGGGAATCTGCGATGCAGAGTAAGGAGATGTGGTCGTGCTCGACGAAGCCAGCGTGGCACCAGTATTCATGTTGTCTGCACGCACTCCGTCGATATATATCACCGGAGTGGAGTTGCCGTAAGCCGATGACAGACCGCGCGACTTGAATAGCGAGGTCGTACCCGTCTGCGCACTCGTGAGGTTTATTTGCACATTGGGCAGAGCATCCTGCAGCATCTGGTCAATGCGTGCCGAAGGCATCTTCTGCAGTTCGGCGGCATCCACCTTTGATATTCGCGACGACAGTCGACGGCGCTGTATGGCACCACCCTGTCCCGTCACCACGACCTCGTCAAGATATAGCGAGTCGAGAGCCGGGTCTATATTGTCTCCTTTTATTGTCTTTATCGGGTTTACGTCTCCCTCCGTATGGGCAGACACAATTGCCGACATGCATGGCAGTGCTGCCATACAAACCGTTATCAGAATCTTCATCTTGTTAAATATAGATTTCCAACACCTATTTGATTATGAGCGGGCAAAGTTCGGTGTTTTACATCAATCCACCAAACTTTT
>CAVKNF010000163.1:0-4509 GCA_963657415.1 bacterium
AGGCTAAGGATCTTGCTGCTCGCTTCATCAAGAACTTCGGCAAGTACACCAACAACGCAGCCGGTCAGGCTCTCGTTGCTGCTGGTCCTCAGCTCTAATCTGACTTTAGATATTACATCTAAAAACATAATAAAAGAGTTGTCTGTCAAGTACAGGCAACTCTTTTTTTTATTTTTGATGGGGTCTATTCTAAATAGGTAATCAAACTATTTTCATCTTAGCATGGCATAGGCTATTGCTATATTTACAATAAAGGTGTCATATAAAGCGGAATATATGTTATTCCATCCTCTACTTTATAGTCGGCTGAATGCAAAACTGTAGGTGAGGTCACGTTCTCACCAAACTTCTTTATACACTTTGTCAAGGAAGACAAAGTGTAGTTTTTGCCACTTTTAACCTCTATCGGACGAATATTATGACGATTGGTCACTTTACTCTTCTGTAGCAAGAAATCTATTTCCATGCGTTCTTCAGCTTCATCTGACGACTTACTATAAAAAAAGAGCTTGTTGCCGTTGGCTGTCAACATCTGAGCCACGATATTCTCAATGAGCATTCCTTCATTAACCTCCAGTTTTCCAAAGAGAAGTTTCTGATAAATCTCAGATGAAACTATACCCTTTTCATCAAAAGAATGGCTAATCAGCAAACCCGTATCGTTCATATAACATTTCAACTTAGTGCGGTCTTCGTTCATTTTCAGACCGATGTTCGGTTCTGTAGAATTGTAGCAGATGTTGACAACTCTTGCATCCTTCAACCAAAAGAAAGCATCATCCCAATCACGATATTTCGCACCAGGTTTTAGTGAAGACAGTCGAAACTTCTTTTCATGTTTGGAAAGTTGAGGGGGTATTTGGTCAAAGATAGACACTACCTTATCAGCTATGTCACTTGCATAATTAAAGATATCGTTGCGGTAGATAGTCAACACATCGCGTTTAGCAGCATCTACAGCGTCGAAATCTTTTGTTTCAACGTATTTCTTGACGGCTTGTGGCATTCCTCCAACAATCATGTAGAGACGGAAAGCATCCATTGCCTGACGATGGAAAACCTGTCCCATCGGTTTTTGTTCTGCATACATCTTCCGTATTAAGTCCATAAGCATATCGTTGCCAGTAGCCCAAAGAAACTCTTCAAAGTCCATGGGATACATTTGTATAGAGCGTTCTTCCGATGGAAGCACTATACCCTGAGTATTTTTCTTAATACTTACTAATGACCCTGTCTCGATATAGTCATATCTGCCATCCGCTACCAAAAATTTGATGGCTGCTCTCGCCCTTGGACACAACTGTACTTCATCTAGAATAATAAGCGACTTACGTTCATGGAGTCTAACCTTATAATGTTGACTCAGATAGAGAAATAGCATGTCAAGGTCTTCCATATAGATTTCAAACCAATCCCTAACCATTTGGGGTGTCTTATTGAAATCAATAAGAATATATGACTCATATTCATTCTTGCCAAACTCATCTACAATATAGCTCTTGCCTATGCGTCGTGCGCCCTCTATGAGTAAGGCTACTTCGCCATTCCTTTTCTCCTTCCAATCAAGGAGTTGCTGATATATTTTTCGTTTCATAATGATACCTTTAGCACCTTTTCGAGAAATCTACAATGGTGAATTCTACACCTTTTTGAGATTTATTACGTTGCAAATATACACCTTTTTGAGATTTTAAACAAGAATATTAATCATTTGTGTCCTAATAAAAAAAAGAGTTGTCTGTCAAGTGCAGGCAACTCTTTTTTATTTTAATTACTAATCAAGGTGTCGCTTCAACCAGCGTCTTACTGGTTTGTCATACCATCTTAGCACGACATAGGCTATTACTATATTTACAAGCATGACGAGGCAGGCTACATGCCATGTCTCGCTAAAAGCATACTGCTTGGTGCGGATAAGCCAGGCATAGAAGAGATACATCACGGGATAGTGGACGATGTAGAGCGGATAGGATAGTTCTCCCACGAAGCGGCACACCCGTGTGCTCCATCTATCGGTGGTAGTGCCAGATGCAGCAAGCCATACAAGAGCGGGGAATACGATGATGATGCAGAAGCACTCGAAGACTCCATTGGCGGTAACAATGCCCCTTCCTGCGAGATAAGGCACATGGAGTAATACGGCCAGCACCATGGTGCATATCCAAAAGGCTCCGCGCACTTTAACGGGGCGAAACACTCTCTGAAGCAACTGACCCATCACAAAGGGAAATGCCATGCGGAGCAGTCCTCCCCAGAAGTTGAGGTTGTCCATGGTCCAGCCCACTCCGAGACTGCCATATCCGCTGACATCTGTCATGGAGAAATAGCCAAGGCTTATGCCGAGCAACGCTGTGATAATGGCTATCGCCCATGTGGGCAACTTATGCAGCACAAGAGCATAGACAGCATTGCCGATATACTCGAAGAACAAAGACCAGCATGGTCCGTTAAGCGGATACATCTCGCCATTGCCCCGCACCTCATAACTGCAGCCAGGCACTGCGGGAATCATAAACATGGCGCATAGCAGCGCGAGCATCACGGCACTTGTAGCTACTCGGGTGCCGTCCCACTGCACACCTCCCTGCATGAAGAAGGTGACAGCGCCTATGACAGCACCTGCCACGACCAGCGGATGCAGGCGAATGAGTCGCCTCAGGGCGAAATTCTTCAGAGTGAATCCCTCTTTCCATCTGTCGTCATAGGCGTAACTTATGACGAATCCCGAGAGGATAAAGAAGAAGTCAACGGCAAGATAGCCGTGATTGACCACCTCAATCATGTCCGAACCTTGTGCGAAGGCATAGCCCTCAAACACATGATACCACAATACGATAATTGCTGCCACACCACGCAGTCCGTCAAGCAGATGATAGTGAGGGCGAGTGTCGATAGTAGGCATAGATAAGTTATACTGATATTCTGGCTTTATCGCCGCTTATTACATGCAAAGATAACTACTTTATGTCATTACAAGGCAAATCTGTACGGACTTTTTGCAATATAGCCACTTATCCGAGTACTTTATAAAGCCGATTTATTTATCCGCATTAAATAAATTCATGAGATTTTGTTTGGTGGCAATAAATAAATATCATATTTTTGCACTATAAATAAGACTAAAGTACCATGCAGAAAGAAGTGTTCAAGACCATCATTAAAGAAGGGCAGGATGAGATTCAAGCAATAGACCTTTATCAGAGACCCTTTGATTTCGAAGAACAAGGAAGATATGTGCTTGTCGGCATCCGTCAAGCAGGAAAATCGTACTTGTTATACCAACGTGCCAAGCAATTTATAGCCGGAGGACATGATGTCAAGGAAATAGTCTATATCAATTTTGACGATGAGCGTCTATATGGAATGAAGGTAGATGAATTCGACTTGATTTTGCAGGCATACAGTGCTATGTATCCATACAAGCCAATACTGTTTTTTGATGAGATACAAAACATAGAAGGATGGGAACATTTTGCCCGTAGATTGGCAAATCAGAAATACATGGTATTTATCACAGGATCCAATGCAAAGATGCTGAGCCGCGATATCGCCACGACCTTGGGGGCGCGCTATTTTGACGAGAAGGTATATCCCTATTCTTTCAGAGAATATCTAGAGGCAAATGATATCGCACTCGACGAGGACTGGCAGTACGGAAAGCAAAAGAATACCGTGCAACTTTATTTCGAGACGTATTTCAAGTGGGGAGGTTTCCCAGAATTGATACTCTACAAGAACAAACGTCACTGGCTCAATGGACTTTATGAGAAGATTGTACTCGGTGACGTGATACAACGTAATAACATAAAGAACGAACAAGCGCTACGACTTGCCGTCAAAAGACTTGCTGATAATGTATTGCAACCTACAGCCTACAACAGGTTAGCCAATATGGTGAAAAGCACAGGCGTATCTACGAGTACTGCCTCAATTATCGATTATGTCCGTTATGTCAAAGAGTCCTGCCTTATTTTTACATTGGACAATTATGCCTCTAAATTTGTGGAGAAGGAAACGGCAAAGAAACATTATTTTATAGATAATGGCTTGCTGAACATTTTCCTGTCTGATTCAAGATCGCCATTGTTGGAAAACCTTTGCGCCATCACATTATATAGAAAGTACAACAAAGACCCGCAAGTGCCAAACTTGTATTATTACAACCGCAATGTAGAAGTAGACTTCTTCATACCCGACGAGTCGTTGGCCATACAGGCTTCTTATACGATGACAGATGCCGACACACGTAAACGTGAATTGTCAGCATTATTGACCCTCAATAAGGTTTATCCTCTCAAAAAGGCAGTTATCGTCACATACGATGAGGAAGAAACAGTTGAAACAGGAGGACTGACTATAGAAGTCATTCCTGTTTGGAAATGGCTGATAATTATGGATACTGTATAATACTCCTAACCTACCAAATTATAAAATTATGTTTCTCTGCAAACAAAAGTTCTTTTTTATTATGTTGTTTATACTGCAGACGTGTATAGCATGTCATCAGTA
>CAVKNF010000164.1:0-4447 GCA_963657415.1 bacterium
GGTCAGGGGAGGGGTTACTCCTTGGGGAGGGGCAGGGGAGGGGTTTCTATGAAAAAGGGATGCTACGCACGCAGCACCCCTTTCTGTTGTCTGCTCCGTATGGCTGTGGTGCAGACCAATTATACATGGTATGAACGTTATTCGAGAATATCTTTCAGGGCGAAGTTTGCCAGGATGGATGTAGACTGGCTCAGCATACGGATGAACTCCTGGGCGGAATTCTTCATGTAGGCATCCTTGAGCAGGTGTATGCATCCGTCCATCTCGTTGCCCACAATGTCGATGGGCACAGCCTTCAGACCATCTATATATGCCACCGTACTCTCCGAGAGCACCGTGACGAAATTGGAGCGGCGCACCATGCCGAGGATGATGTCCACATTGTTGACCTCCATCTTGATATGGAAGTTCATGTCCTTATCTTCCGTCAGGTTGTCGAAAGCATTGCGTGCCTGCAGCCCCTTGCTCGGCAATATCAGGCTGTAGCGCTCCAGTTCGGAGAGTTTCACCGACGAGCATTTGGCAAGCGGATGCGAACTGTTGACTATGGCTGCCAGGCGGTTGGTGAAGATGGATCGGCTGTCTATACTCTTGTCGCCTTTGAGCGGTTTGAATGCCAGCACAAGATCCAGTTCTCTGCGCTTTAGCGAGTCGATGAGTTCCTGCATGGTGCGGTACTGGATGTTGAGTTTCACGTTGGGATAGGCGTGCAGGAATGACTGCAGAGTCTCCGACATGATGTTGCTGAAGGAATATGTCACACCGATGTTGAGTTCACCAGCGAGCATCTTCTTCAGGTCGTTCATATGATCCATGCAAGCCTCCGACGAACTCACCGTAGCCTGGGCATAAGGTTGCAGTTCCCTACCCGCTTCTGTCAGCGACACCTCATGCGAGTTGCGCTCAAAGAGCGGCAGGCCTATCTCCTGCTCGAGATGGCTTATCTGTTGCGAGAGAGTGCTCTGCGTGACATAGAGTTTACGTGCCGCCTCAGAGAAGTTGAGGGTCTCCGCTACCTTAAGGAAGTATTTCAGTTGTCTGATTTCCATAGTCAAAGGTTATTGAGTGTTATGCAAAGATAAGCATAATTCACGGCTTATTTCACTTCCACCTCATGCAAATCGACAAACTCGCCTCTTTTCCTCCTGCGCTCGAGGAGCATGTCATAGAGTTTGAGTTTGCGCTTCGGTTCCATCACTCTTCGCATGAAGATGTTGGGGATAGCCACGCCGAGCGCTATGCAGAGGATGGCGAGCGATGCCTTGATGGTGTTAAACATACCCTCGGTCACCTCACCCACTACACCGTGCATGTCGATGAATGCAAAGAGAGCGCGATACATCAGCACACCAGGCACCATCGGGATGACGCTTGGTATGGAGATGCACTGATGGGGAGTGTGAAACCAGTGCTGCGCACGTGTGACGATGATGCTTATGAGAGCCGAACCTGCCAGCGAACCGATAGTCAGTCCCATGTCAAGACCTATGTTGCCGTTGCTCGGACCGAGGTTGACAAAGTTACGCGTACACACGGCGATGATGCCACCCACAGCCACTGCCGGCAATAAGCGGCGCGGAATGCTGAAGATGGTGGAGAATCCCATGGCAGATACGGCTGCGGCAAGGGCATACTCCCAGTAAGAATGGTGAGGCGTCATCGTGAGGTCGGTGATGAAGTTGTCTACACCGCATATCTGTATGGCCATAGCAATGCCGAAAGACATGGCTACAATCATGAGTAGAGTGTTTAGCGCTCTTATGAGACCCATCTCCACATATCCGTCGAGCATGTCATTGACAAAGTTTATCAGCGGAACTCCAGGCACAATGAACAGCGCGCATGCCATCAGCGGATGCCAAGGTGTGACGGAGTGCATGAAGTCGGGTAGCATGGAGGCTATAGATGGACTCAACGACAGGAATGACGTGAGCCAGGCTATCAGCGTGGACACGAAAGCCGCCATACCAATAGCCACATAGTTGTTCCATCCCTTCGTAGGCAGGAACATTCTCAGACGGAAACCGAGTATTGCCGCCAGCGAACAATAGAAGAATGCTGTCCAGTCACAACCAAACTGTATGCAGAAGCCACCGCAGGCAAAACCACCGCCTATGGCCACCTGCCATGGAGTGAAACTGCGCGGCAGGCTCTTTATCTTCTCCAGTTCCTCCTCATATTTCTCCAGAGAGTAGTCCTCGCGTATGGCACGCCAAGTGAGTTTGCTGACCAAGGAGATGGACGTGAGGTTGATGCCGTGCTTCTCACAACGGCGAAACTTTGTCAGCGAACGTCTCTCGTCGCTGTAGTTTACCATGAGCACGTTGTAATTGACATACAAGTGGAGATATTTCTTTTCAAGTCCCAAGTAGGCAGCCGTACGCTTCAGGTTGCGCATGACGCGCGATGTATCGGCTGCACTCTCCACGAGGATACTTCCCGTGCGGAGCAGCAGGTCGAGTTTGAACATGAGTTCTTCGCGGCTTACCTCCGCACGGTTAGTATCACAAGTGCACTCTGCGGCATCACTCGCAAGGTGCTGGATTGGTGTGTTTTTATCAGTAAATGTCATTTATCCAAGTGCAAATATTATGATTTGTATTGTAATGATTCTAAGGAACATGGCAAACGGATATACGTTGGCATAGCCTACGGAAGGAGCGTCTACCGAGGTATTGTCGCGCACATAACTGAGAGCCAGTGGATTGGTATTGGAACCTGCCAGCACACCCAGCATAGTGTAGAAGTTGATGTGGAACACGTAACGGCCTATCACGCCACCAATGAGAATCGGTATCATAGTGATGGCAATGCCATAGGCTATCCATATCAGTCCCGACTCCGAGGCGAGAGTATTGATAAAGTCCTTGCCAGTGCCGAGACCCACGCAGGCGAGGAATATGCAGATGCCTATCTCGCGTATCATGTTGTTGGCGCTTATGGTGTTGTAGGTGACGAGATTATAGCGTGGTCCGAAGTGACCGATGAGGATAGCCACGATGAGAGGACCGCCGGTAAGTCCGAGTCGCAGATATTCGCTTATGCCAGGCAGACGGAATGGAATGTTTGCCACAAAGCAACCGAGCATGATGCCGAGGAATATCGGAATGAGGTTAGGATAGTTCAGACGTTTCATCTGGTTACCCATCACCTTTTCGGTGTGAGCCACAGCCAGTTCCTTACCCACCACAGTGACACGGTCGCCCATGCGGAGTTTGAGTTCGGGAGTAGCGATGAGGTCCACGCCAGCACGGTTCACACGGGTGATGTTAGTACCGAGGTTGGAGCGAATCTGGAGTTGTGATATTGTCTTGCCGTTAACGTCAGGACGTGTCACCATGATGCGGCGTGTTATCAGTTCGTCACCGAAATCCTCGATGTCCATGTCTACAGATTCGCCAAGCAGAGCCGTCAGCGGTTCCTGCACGGCAGGGTTGGAAGCCACATACACTATGTCGCCCTCAAAGAGTTGTGTATCGCCGTTTACCAGTTCGGCGCGGTCGTTGTCAGCATGACGTATGATGCGCGAGATCATGAAGTCGCGTTTCATCAACTGGCGTATCTTCGCCACCGTCTTGCCATATATCATGGCATTGGTAATCTTCACAGAAAACGTATTGAGCGTGATGGCCTCCAAGTGTCCGAATCCGCGACGGGCTTTTGCCTCCTCTTCTTCCTTGTTTATGCGCAATACATGTCTTAATATAAAGAATGAGAAGATCACGCCAAGCACACCCATAGGATAGGCAATGGCATAACCGGCGGCAATGTTTGGAGCGTCTATATGGCGCAGGTCGCTGTATGCCTGCTGGGCAGCACCAAGACTTGGAGTATTGGTGACGGCACCAGAGAGAATGCCGGCGATGGATGTAATAGATGTACTGGTAAGTCCTGCGATGGTGAGGGCTGTAATGATACTGAGGAGCACCACTATCAGACTGAGCATATTGAGTGCCAGACCGTGACTCTTGAATGAAGAGAAGAATCCCGAACCCACCTCAATACCGATGGAATAGACGAAGAGTATCAGTCCAAACTCCTTGAGGAAGTGGAGCAGATGTTCATCGAGATTGAAAGAGTAATAGCCCATCACCAGTCCGACAAAGATTATCCATGCCAATCCGAGTGAGATGCCCTTTACCTTTATCTTACCGAGACTCAATCCAAGCGTTATCACCAACGAAAGGATCATTACGGAGTGAGCCACTCCGCCTCCCCACAGGTCAGGGAAGCCATAGAAGAGATTTCTTATAATATCCATAAATACACAGTGTATTGAAAAATCCAGGTGCAAAGGTATTGACGTTTCTTAACGCAGAAAAGTAATGATATAGGATATACATAATACTTGCTATTAATTTTACTTATAGTATACAGGTAAATAACCCCTCCCCCTGCCCCTCCCGAGGGAGTAACCCCTCCCCTGACCCCTCCCGAGGGAGGGGAG
>CAVKNF010000165.1:0-4409 GCA_963657415.1 bacterium
TCGACAAGGACACCACGATCCGCAGCTTCAAGCAGCAGCTCCGCAACAACGAGATCTACTACATGCTCAACAAGGCATTGAAGTAAATAAAGTGATAAAATAAAGAATATAATGAGCGCAAAGACTATTATAGAATCAGGTAAAGCCATTCTCGGTATCGAGTTTGGCTCTACCCGAATCAAGGCTGTCTTGATTGACACCGACAACAACCCCATCGCACAGGGTAGCTTCGAGTGGGAGAACCAGTTGGTAGACGGTCTCTGGACCTATAGCATCGACACCATCTGGAAGGGATTGCAGGACTGCTATGCCGACCTTCGCAAGAACGTGAAGGCTGAGTATGACTGCGAGATCCAGCAGCTCGCCGCCATCGGTATCTCTGCCATGATGCACGGCTACATGGCCTTCGGCAAGGACGAAAACATCCTCGTGCCTTTCCGCACATGGCGCAACACCAACACTGGCAAGGCTGCCGCCGAACTTTCAGAACTCTTCCACTTCAACATCCCATTGCGTTGGAGTATCTCTCATGTTTATCAGGCTATCCTCAATGGTGAGGACCACATCGGCAAGATAGACTTCCTGACAACACTCGCCGGATACATCCACTGGCAGTTGACAGGCAAGAAGGTATTGGGCATAGGCGACGCATCGGGTATGCTCCCTATCGACTCCAACACCAACGACTATGACGCCGACATGGTGGCTAAGTTTGACAAACTCATCGAACCCAAAAACCTTGGTTGGAAGATTCTCGACATCCTCCCACAGGTTTTGAACGCAGGCGATGACGCTGGCGTGCTGACCGAGGAGGGAGCCAAGAAGCTCGACCCATCAGGCACACTGAAAGCTGGCACTCCGCTCTGTCCTCCAGAGGGTGACGCAGGCACGGGTATGGTTGCCACCAACGCCGTTCGCCAGCGCACAGGTAACGTGTCGGCAGGTACTTCTTCCTTCTCTATGATTGTATTGGAGAAAGCGTTGAGCCAACCTTACGAGGTGATTGATATGGTGACTACCCCTGACGGAAGCCCCGTGGCTATGGTTCACTGCAACAACTGCACATCCGACCTCAATGCTTGGGTGGGCCTCTTCAAGCAGTACCAGGAGTTGCTCGGCGTGCCTGTAGACATGAACGAGGTGTTTGGCAAACTCTACAACCATGCCCTTGAGGGCGACGCAGACTGCGGTGGACTTATTGCCTACAACTACATCTCAGGCGAACCTGTGACTGGATTGGCTGAAGGCCGTCCGATGTTCGTTCGCTCTGCCAACGACCACTTCAACCTCGCCAATTTTATGCGCGCCAACCTCTATGCTTCTGTAGCTGTATTGAAGATTGGTAATGACGTGCTCTTCAAGGACGAGAAGGTGCAGGTGGACCGCATCACTGGTCACGGCGGACTCTTCAAGACCAAGGGCGTGGGACAGCGCATCCTCGCTGCTGCCATCAACTCCCCAATCTCTGTCATGGAGACAGCAGGTGAAGGTGGTGCATGGGGTATCGCCCTGCTCGCAGGTTACCTCGTTAACAATGAGGAGAAGCTGAGCCTCGCCGACTACCTCGATAAGAAGGTATTCGCCGGCAACACGGGTGTGGAGATTGCTCCTACAGCCGAGGATGTGGCAGGCTTCGACGCTTACATCGAGACCTACAAGGCTGGCCTTGCCATCGAAAAGGCTGCCGTTGAGAACAAGAAATAAAAGAACAAGAAATAAACATAAAACATATGATCAACGACATTAAAGCAATGAATCACGCAGCCGACAACATCCGTATCTTGGCTGCGTCAATGGTAGAGAAAGCTAACTCTGGTCACCCAGGTGGTGCCATGGGCGGTTCTGACTTCATCAATGTTCTCTTCGCAGAGTACCTTGTTTATGATCCATCTGATCCTACATGGACAGGTCGTGACCGTTTCTTCCTCGACCCAGGTCACATGAGCCCAATGCTCTATGCAGGTCTGGCTATGCGCGGTTTCTTCTCTATGGAAGACTTGAAGCAGTTCCGCCAGTGGGGAAGCGTGACTCCTGGTCACCCAGAACTTGACCTCGCACGTGGCATCGAGAACTCATCAGGTCCTCTCGGTCAGGGTCATGCCCTCGCAGCAGGTGCTGCCGTGGCAGAGAAGTTCCTGGAGGCTCGCCTCGGTTCCACAATGATGCAGCACAAGATCTACGCTTACATCTCTGATGGTGCCGTAGAGGAGGAAATCTCTCAGGGCGTTGGCCGTATCGCAGGCAACCTCGGTCTTAACAACCTCATCATGTTCTACGACTCTAATGACATACAGCTCTCTACAGAGTGTGGCGTTGTGATGAACGAGGACACTGAGATGAAGTATAAGGCTTGGGGCTGGAATGTCATCACTATCAATGGTAATGACGTGGCACAGATCCGCGAGGCTCTCGACGCTGCACAGAAGGAGCAGGAGCGTCCTACTCTCATCATCGGTAAGACCATCATGGGTAAGGGTGCCCTCCGTGCCGACGGCACAAGTTATGAGGCTTGCATCAACACCCACGGTGCACCTCTCGGTGGCGACGCTTACATCAACACCATCAAGCACCTCGGCGGTGACCCTGAGAATGCCTTCGTAATCTTCGACGACGTGAAGGAAATCTACGCTAAGCGCGCAGAGGAACTCAAGGGCATCGTGGCAGAGCGCAAGGCTGCAGAGGCAGAGTGGCGCAAGGCTAACCCAGAGAAGGCTGCCCAGATGGACGAGTGGTTTAGCGGCAAGGCTCCTAAGGTAGACTGGAGCAAGGTGGAGCAGAAGGCTGGTTCGGCTACACGTGCTGCCAGCGCGGCTTGCCTCGGCGTATTGGCTGAGCAGGTGCCTAACATGATTTGTGCTTCCGCCGACCTCTCCAACTCTGACAAGACTGACGGCTTCCTGAAGAAGACCAAGAGCATCGTGCGCGGTGACTTCTCAGGCGCTTTCTTCCAGGCAGGTGTGGCTGAGTTGACAATGGCCGACATGTGTATCGGTATGATGCTCCACGGCGGTGTTGTGGCAGCCATGGGTACATTCTTCGTATTCTCTGACTACATGAAGCCAGCCGTACGTATAGCAGCGCTGATGCAGGTGCCAGTGAAGTTTATCTGGACTCACGACGCATTCCGCGTAGGCGAGGACGGACCTACCCACGAGCCAGTGGAGCAGGAGGCACAGATTCGCTTGATGGAAAAACTGAAGAATCATGCCGGCAAGGACAGCGTGCGCGTGTTCCGTCCTGCAGACGCAGACGAGACCACAGTTTGCTGGAAGCTCGCTATGGAGAACGTAGAGACTCCTACAGCCCTCATATTCTCCCGTCAGGGCATCGCAAAGTTGCCTGAGGGTACAGACTACGAGCAGGCTGCGAAAGGCGCTTACATCGTAGCAGGAAGCGACGAAAACCCCGATGTAATACTCGTGGCAAGCGGTAGTGAGGTTTCTACTCTTGAGGCTGGCACAGAGGCTTTGCGCAAGGACGGCATCAAGGTGCGCGTGGTAAGCGCTCCTTCAGAGGGCTTGTTCCGCGGTCAGAGCAAGGAATATCAGGAGAGCGTGCTGCCTAAGGGCGCAAAGATCTTCGGTATGACTGCCGGTCTGCCTGTGACTCTTGAGGGTCTTGTAGGCGCCAACGGTAAGGTTTGGGGCATGGAGAGTTTCGGTTTCTCTGCTCCTTACAAGGTGCTCGACGAGAAGTTGGGTTACACTGGCGAGAATGTCTACAAGCAGGTAAAGGCTTTCTTGGCAGAATAAATCAAAACGATAGTAATAAAAAAAGGTGGGGTACTGCATGTACTCCACCTTTTATTGTTATGTGTCAGGACTTAGTTATTCTCATCAAAGTCCCAAAGGTCATATTGCTTTGAGAAACTGCTTGGATTGCCGTCACCTGGGGTTAAGTCGTTGTCCAAACCTTCCGCATCGCTAACTTTATCGGGTGATGCAGCTATGAATGTTGCCAAGTTATATGTCACCACCTCTGTGAGTGGTTTGCTATATATTTTCTTCATTGTTGTAATGTTTACTTTTATTGTTTATAGAATAATTTTTCTCTCACATCAGGGGATTACTTCACGATCACCTTCTTGCCGTTCTTGATGTAGATGCCCTTAGTGGCGTTCTTCACAATGCGTCCCTGCAGGTCATAGATCTTGTCGGAGTTGCCGTCAGCGAGGCCCTTCACCTCTGTGATACCTGTTGCTATGTCATCGAAATCAACGCCACAGATCTTGCTCTCTGAAGATTCAGAAGACTCGTTGAGGAAGTAAGCGCGGAAGGTCTTGGCGCTAACTGAAGTCTCAGTGCCGTCGTAGTTGTAGATGCTTGAGCCCTGGATGAGCGCAAACTTAGTGCCGGCGAGTGATGCGTTGGCATATGTACCCGTGAATGTGTACTTCACGTCGCCGTCAT
>CAVKNF010000166.1:0-4406 GCA_963657415.1 bacterium
TGAAAATGAACGAGGAGTCCATGATGGCATGGAATATATTGGAAAAGACTGGGGCAAACTTATTTCTTACAGGAAAGGCGGGCACGGGTAAGACTACTTTCCTCAAAGAACTGAAGCGAAAGTCGCCTAAAAGAATGGTCGTCTTGGCTCCTACTGGCATTGCAGCCATCAATGCGGGCGGTGTCACCATCCATTCCTTTTTCCAACTCCCTCTCTCGCCTTATCTTCCAGGCACAACTTTTGGCGGAAGCGAACAGAAACGCTATCAGTTTAGTAAGGTGAAGAGAGACATTATCCGCACGATGGACCTGCTGGTAATCGACGAAATCAGTATGGTGCGTAGTGATCTGCTCGATGCTGTAGACTCTGTGATGCGCCGTTACCGCAAGCATGACCAGCCCTTCGGCGGTGTGCAACTCCTGATGATTGGTGACCTCCAGCAGTTGGCACCTGTATTGACTGGTCAAGACGAGGAGATGCTTCGGCAATATTACGACACACCTTTCTTCTTTTCCAGCAAGGCGTTGCAACAAGCGCGTTATCTCACTATAGAACTCAAAAAGGTTTATCGTCAGCAAGATGACCACTTCATCTCGCTTCTCAATCAGATAAGGGAAAACCGAGCGAGCGATGACACTCTGCAGGCACTCAACCAGCGATATATCCCCAACTTCACTCCTCCCAAGGATAGCAAGTATATCCGACTCACCACTCACAATGCGCCAGCCAACAATATAAATGAGCAAGAGCTTAATGCCCTGCCGTCGCCTGCCCATTCGTTTACTGCTGAGGTGGAGGGCGATTTCCCTGAATCGGCTTATCCTGCCGACTACAGGCTTACATTGAAGTCGGGTGCGCAGATTATGTTTATAAAGAATGATGCCCAGCATAGGTTCTACAATGGTATGATAGGCGAGGTGAAAACCATCATAGGCAATGAGATAACTGTGCGAAGTAAGGACACTGATGAGGAGTTTGCGCTTGAGAAGGCAGAGTGGACAAACTCAAAATACACCCTCAATGAGAAGACGAAGGAGATAGAGGAGACGGTGGAGGGAGTCTTCCGCCAATATCCTGTGCGCTTGGCTTGGGCAATAACCGTACACAAGAGTCAGGGCCTTACCTTCGAACATGCCATCATAGATGTCTCCCGCTCGTTTACCCATGGTCAGACCTATGTGGCATTGAGCCGTTGCAAGTCATTGGAAGGAATGGTGCTCAGCCAACCTCTTTCACATTCGGCGATAATCAGCGACAGTACCATCGACACCTTCAACAACAACATGGTGGCTCCTACGGCAGAGCATATTTCTGCATTGGAGAGACAGTATTGCATACAGTTGATTTATGAATTGTTTGATTTCCGGCAGATGCAGTCCAGTTATGAATATCTGATGCGTTGCCTGCTGGAACACTTCTCGTCGAAATATCCTCTCCTGCTGGATGAATACCGGCAGATGAGTGTCGTATTCAAGAGCCTTAACTCTGTGTCGGACAAGTTTAGGGTGCAATATACTCAGATGCTGTCAATGGGCTGCATGGTGAGCGACCCTGTCCTGCAGGACCGCATCCATAAGGGAGCGAAGTATTTTTGGCAAAAGATGGGAGTCATCACCGACTTGCTCAAGAAGACGAATGTGGCGACAGACAACAAGACGGTGAAGAAACAATTTCAAGACAGATTCTCTACTCTTGAGAGCGAAGCGAAACTGAAGCAGTCGCTCTTGCGATATGAGCAGGATGCAGAGTTTTCGGTGAGCGACTTCCTGAAGAAGAAAGCCCTGTTCTTGTTGGGTCAGGAGGATATACTCGCATCTGACTCCAAGAGTAGTCGCAAAAAGGAACGCAAGCCATCGAAAGCCCCCAAGCACCCCGCTGCTCCGAAGACTCCATCCAAGGAAATCAGTTTTAATCTCTTCCAGCAGGGCATGACCGTCGACCAGATAGCAGCAGAGCGAAATCTTGTGAAGAGCACCATCCTCAGTCATCTCGCGTCGTATGTGATGGACGGAAAGATAGACTTGCATGCATTGGTGTCATCTGCCCATGAGAAGAAGATCAGAGAATATATACAGACTCATCCCGATGTGGAGCACTTCTCAGAGATAAAGGAGGCTCTTGGCGATGACTGCGAGTATTGGGAAATAAAACTTATACATGACTTGATGTAGGTGGCATTATTGGCGGTGTCGAATAAACCTCTATAAAGCCATTAATGTCGGATGAGTCGTGCCGCCATGTAGGTCAGTACTGCGATAATAGCGTATATCAGTATCGTCTGCACCCAGGTGATGCTGATATCTTTTATATTTGCCCATTCCCATGAGGCGAAGATGCCTATCACAGCCGACAGCAGTGACGAGCATGCCTTTACCGAGAACATCATAATGCTGCTGACGACGGGTACGGCAGAGAATATCACAAACAGGAAAGTGGAGTAGAGAAGGATGGTCACCAGGGGTATCGCCACAATGTTGGTGAGCAGGAATATGAGTGGAAACCGTCCGAAGTAATATACCGACAGGGGCGACGTGCCAATCTGTGCTGCAAGAGATAAGACGATGGTAGACCATAGAAATCGCACTATAGGGTGGTCGAAGAGCAGACGCTCTGACATTATATTATATATAGGCGGGAAGAATATGAATATGGACAGTACGGCGAGGAACGACAGTTGGAAGCCTACGTCCCATATCATCATCGGATTGCAGACGAGCATAAGGGCAAAGGTGACGAAGAGCGCGTTGACACTCATCTTGTCTCTGCCGTTTACGGCCACAAGGGAATAGATGGTGAGCATAGTCGCCGCACGCACCACACTTGAAGGCATGCCTACGAAGACTACGTATGCCCAGATGGTGACGACTATTATCACGCAACGGAGCATGCGGTTGCGAAGCCTTCCGCATATAATCGCAAGCAGCATGAAGAGTACTCCCAGATGCATGCCCGACAAGGCCAATAGATGGGCTACACCAGTGCGTGAGTATTCATCACGCGTATCCTTAGTGAGCATACTTCTGTCGCCAAAAGCCATGGCTGCCACTATGGCGTGGCTCGTGCCCGTAAGACCTTTGTCGTGGAGACTCTCAAGCAGTTCTTTTCGCAGCATCTTCGCCTTCACGGCAACTCGCTCCATGAAAGGCATATAGCCTATGGCATCATCCGTGCGCATGATGTTGTCGCCATAGACGGACAACTGAGCAGTGAGCGAGTGGCTGTCAGCCCATTTCTTGTAATTGAAGTTGGAGTCGGCAGAGTCGCTTCCGAAATGTCTTAGTTTGCCTTTCAGACTGTATGTGGCTCCTAAAAGTGGTGCTGGCCCTATACCATTATTATATATATAGCAGCGCAGTCTGTGTCCCTTGAGGTAGCCTTTGGTGACATAGATGTCGGTAGATGTGTAGCGCTCAGTAACCTGAGGCTGCTCTGTCACGATGCCGACAGTCTGCACCTGTCCGTCAGTAATGTCAGCATGGATGCGCGCCTCCTGCAATTCCATCAGTATGACACCCACGATGGCGCTTGACATACAGAGAAATGCCGTGCGCAGAGATTTGCTCTTGAGAAAGATGCTTGCAAGACAAAGTGTGGCGCTTATGGCAAGCAATAGCCATAGGCACGACAGCGCCGATATATAGTAGCCCAGGATGATGCCCATGGCAAGAGCCGACGCAAAAGGCAGGGCAGGCATCAAGCGCAGACTATTCGTAGTCATCAATGACGGCATTGGTGAAGTCCATCATGGGTTTTGCCACCTTGCACATCTCCACGGTCTTGTCTACCCATCCTTCGTTTCCGAAGAAATCGTCGGGCACACAATGCCAACAGCAATAGTCCTTCATCTTCAGATAGTCGATATATTCGTAGTCCTTGGGAAAGTCCTTTGGTGCTTTCTTCAGATTTGATGTGCCGAAGCCCTTGGGAGGCATCTTGTCGCCATCAGTATATTCTCCCATATCGTTTCCACCGGCATAACCGAAGAGATTGACAAAGCGACCGTTTTCCACAGCCTTGCGCCATGTGTCGATGTTTACCATTATCTCGTTGCGACAAGCCGTGAGTATGTTGGTAGGAAGCCAGTAGGCACCCGTGGCTATGAAGCAGTTGCCTGGTTGGATGTGGATGTAGTAGCCGCCATGGAGAGACTTCTTGCCCTTGGCGCTGATATACGCCCCGAAGTGGCGCTTATATGGAGACTTGTCAGACGAGAAGCGCACGTCGCGATTGAAGCGGTAGGTGCAGTCCTTCACCGTGAGGTGCATCACCGTGGGATCAAACTCCGTGATGGCGCCGAGTAGTTGCTCCACGCCCTTCTCAAATTCCTCCTTTGCCCTGTCATATCGTTTGCGGTTGGCTTGAAACCACTCGCGGTTGTTGTGCTTTGCTATGTCACGCAGAAAGTC
>CAVKNF010000167.1:0-4368 GCA_963657415.1 bacterium
GGATATAAGTATGAAGCAAGACGCGTCAACGCCATCATGGAAAGACTGGAAGGATGGGAGAAATTATCGACGGCAAGATTGCCGATATATGGTATACAGCGCGCATATATTAGGCGTATAAAAGTGTAAACAAAGTGGGGCAATATGTAAACAAAGAGTAATAAATATTTACACGAATGTTTACAAGGAAGAGTGAATGTAAACAAAGTTTCGAGAATGTAAACAAAGTAGAGCGAGAATGTTTACAAGATTGTTTACATCTAATAAACTGAATATGAGAAAGATAGACCATTTGTAAACAAAACTAACAAAGAAAATCACTATAGAGAGGATAAAGTATGTTATTAGTATAATATTAGGTATATTAAGGTATACTCCACGTGTGCGCGCGAGACTTTGTTACCATCCCCACCGAAATCGGACATCATCAACAAGAAATAAACATGGCAAGAAACATAGACAACATAACAAGACATTCGGAGGTCTCCGAGAAAGCTATCGAGAAATATCTCGGCGAGCAAGTGAAACTCATCGGAGGGCTGTGCCTGAAATACACCAGCAGCAATCTGACGGGATTTCCCGACAGACTGGTGTGCCTGCCGGGCGGACACATCGCATGGGTGGAACTGAAAAGCAAGGGCAAGAAGCCTACACGACTGCAGGACATCAGGCACACGCAACTGCGACAACTCGGATTCGCCGTGAGCGTGGCAGACTGCAAGGAAGACATCGACCTGCTGATTAACGACTGGAGGGCGCGCATATGATATACAGACCTTACGACTATCAGAGAGCGGCGCAAAGGTGGATAGTGGACAAACCATGTAGCGCCCTGCTACTCGACATGGGACTTGGCAAGAGTGTCATTACTCTCACTGCCATCCGCCAACTCATCGACGACTGCGAAATCAGCAACGCGCTGGTGGTAGCGCCTAAGAAGGTGGCAGAGTCTACATGGACCGCTGAGGCCGAGAAATGGGATCACCTCAAGTCACTGCGTGTGGCAAGGGTCATCGGTACGGAGAAACAACGCAACATGGCACTGGCTGAAAAAGCTGACGTGTATGTCATAGGACGTGACAGCTTCGTGTGGCTGGTGGGCAAATACCAAGGCACCCTACCCTTCGACATGCTGGTCATCGACGAACTGACAAGTTTCAAGAGTTCCAAGAGCAACCGCTTCAAGGCTATGCGCATAGCAAGACCGACGGTGAGCCGTGTGGTGGGACTGACAGGCACACCAGCGCCTAACGGACTCATAGACCTATGGGCGCAGATGTACTGCATAGACATGGGTGAACGACTTGGCAGGTCAGTGACAAAATACCGTGAGGCTTACTTCAACTCGCAAAGGTGGAACAACATCATCATCCGCACCAACGTGAAGAAGGGATGCGATGACATCATACGCCGTAAGATAGAAGACATCTGCCTGTCAATGCAGGCAAGGGACTATCTGCAGTTGCCTGACCTTATGGAGCATGTCGAGACGGTGGAACTGCCACGGAAGGTTATGGCAGAGTATGAGAAGTTTGAACGGGACAAGGTGCTGGAGTTTGCCGAACAGCATAAGGACGAAAGCACTACGGTGCTTGCCAACAGCGCCGCCGGACTGATGAACAAACTGAGCCAGTTTGCCAACGGCGCCGTATATGACGAAGACCGGTGCGTGCATGACATACACAGCGAGAAACTCGACCGCCTGGCAGAGATAGTGGAAGCCACTAACGGTGAGCACGTGCTGGTGTTCTATCAGTACAAGCATGACGTGACACGCATCATGGAGAAACTGAAAGGCTACCGCGTGTGCCAGTATGAGGATGACCAGACACTGCGAGACTGGAACGAGGGAAAGATAGACGTACTGCTGGCGCATCCGGCAAGCACGGCATTCGGTCTTAACATGCAGCAAGGCGGTCATTATATCGTGTGGTTTGGCACCGGATGGAACCTCGAACTCTATCAGCAGGCTAACGCACGCCTGCACCGCCAAGGGCAACAGCATCCCGTGCAGGTCTACAAACTGATATGCAAGGGCACGGTGGACGAAAGGGCGTGCAAGGCTCTGGAGGGAAAGCACAGCGTGCAACAAGGACTGCTTGACAGTCTGAATTACTTAATCACAAAATACAAGGGAGGCAATGGCAAAAGACAGAGACTACCAGCAGATGATTCACACAGTGAGATGGCTTTATCTGCGAAGGGATAAACTCACGGCGTGCCCGCTATGCCAGAGGTGCGAGGAAGAAGGCAGGGTGGCACCAGCAACAGAGGTGCACCACATCATACCAGTGGAGAGGGCGCTCTCCCGTCAGGAAAAGGAGCGCCTGATGTTTGACCCCACGAACCTGAGAGCCCTGTGCCATGACTGCCACGTCAAGACACACGTGGAGATGGGGAGGAGTGGCAAGGCACAAGCGAGGAAGAAGGCGGAAGAACAACTGCAGAGATTTAAGGAGCGGTTTATGTGAGAGGGCTACCCCCGGGGGGTGTTTTTTATTTGGGGGTATACCCTCGTTAAACCTCGCCCCCTCTCTTTTCCACACGCGAGCAATTTTTCGAGGCTGTGGGGGCCGGGTGCGATTGGCGGTATAAAAAAGGCGAAACGAGATATTTACTAAATCGATTTAGACATGAAGGACAACGGAAAAGAAAACAAGAAAGAGGCGTTATTGGCGGCGCTACGGGATTCTATGGGCATTATAGCCACGGCGTGCGAGGCTGTAGGCATTAGCCGTGAAACCTATCGTAACTGGAAAAACAAGGATCCAGAATTTCGCCAGCGGGCGGAAGACATAGAGGAGGACCAGATTGACGTAGTGGAGAGCAAACTGCTCGAAGCCGTCAAACGAGGTGATTTAACGGCGATCATCTTCTACATGAAGACCAAGGGCAAGAAACGCGGGTATAGCGAGAAGGCGCAGCCTACCCCGCCACAGCCAGCGACTAAAGAGCAACCTACATTGCAGGCGGGGCAGGACAGCAAGAAAATAGCGATGAAGGTGAAAAACAAGAAAGCCTACATCGTGAAGTTGCTGAAGGAGCAGGGCAAATATACTGCTGAGTTGACTTATCAGGTGGAGATAACCGCCCAATTGCTGGTAAGGGCAGAGATGCTTGGCGATGAGATATTGGCAGACGGTCATAATGTGGTCAATGTGGAGTATAGCCGTGAGGGCAATGAGCGAGTGACCATCAACCCGAAAGAGAAACTCTATCTTGAGGTGCTGGAGAAAGGTCAGAAGGCTCTGAGGGCACTTGGCATGAATACCGAGAGCAAGGAGCGCAAGACCGACAACGACGGATTCTCGGAGTTTCAGGCGCTGATAAGAAGGGAGGATGAGGAATGACAGAGGAAGAGAAATCAAGGCTTAGAGCGCTGAAGGCCTCCACGGTGGAGAAACTGCAGTCGATGAGAGACACGCTACTGGAGCGCTATGGCTATGCCCTGCGAGATACGGACAAACGCATCGGGGAGTATGTGTTTGGCGTGATAGACAATCCCGATGGGCATAACCTATACGAGGTGCTTGGTGTGAGGCGCTTCTTGCAGACGCTTGACAAGTATGAGTGGAGACCCGGGAGAGTGAGAAACTTCTTCCATTTCTACGAGGTATTGAGGTTTAGCGGCATTAAAGGGCGAACCCGATATAAGTTGACACCTGTGCAGGCGTTTCAGTTTGCCAACATATTCGGCTTCGCCCGTGAGGATGGCAGGCGTCTTATAAGAGTGGCATACTTGTTTGTGCCACGTAAATTCAGCAAGACCACGTCAAGCGCTGCTCTTGCAGTCTATGACCTGATGTATGGCGACAACAACGCGCAGGCGTATGTAGGAGCCAACAGTTATGATCAGGCGAAGATATGTTTTGATGAGATACGCAGTATCATGAACGACATAGACCCCCGTGGCAAGCATTTCCGTGTGAACCGTGAGAAAATCACGTATAAGGACAGGGGCAGGGACAGCCTTATCCAGTGTCTGACAGCCAACGCTAAGACTAAGGACGGTCTGTTTGCCTCGTTGGTGATAATGGACGAATATGCTCAGGCGCGGAATACGGCGGGCAAGAATGGCGCCGACCTAAAGAACGTGCTTACCACGTCAATGGGTCCGAGGCTCAATCCGCTGACGGTGGTCATCACTACGGCAAGTGAGGTTGTGGACGGTCCTTTCGCCCATGAGTTGGAAGGTGTGCTGAAAGTGCTGAGAGGAGAGGCTGACAATGACATCATGTTTGCGTCGGTCTTTATGCCCGATGTGGACGACTTGGAGAGCGACCCTCGCACGTGGGCGAAGGTGCAGCCGCATTTGGGCATAACGGTGCAACCTGACTACTACGAGAGTGAATGGCAGACGGCGCAACT
>CAVKNF010000168.1:0-4300 GCA_963657415.1 bacterium
AATTATGATGATTGCATCGTGCACAGCTGCTTTTGCACAGCAGGACAGACCACAGCGCCCTGACCACAGACAACGACTCTCGCATGAACAACTCTCTGAGATGCAGGCAAAGAGTATCGCCAGTGAACTGGCTTTCAGCGACGACGTGACAGAGAAGTTTGTCAAAACCTATTGCGAATATCAGAAGGAGATGTGGGCTCTCGGTCCACGTCCGCGTCCCGACAGGAAGCCTGCTGAAGACAAGAAGCCTGCTGCCGACCGTGAGAATGCGGATAGCGTCAAGCAGCGCTTTGATAAGAGCGAGGAGATGCTTGGCATCCGTCAGAAATACAACAAGGAATTCTCACAGTTTCTCACCCAGGCACAGATAGAAAAGGTATATGAACAGGAGCGCAAGATGATGGACAGACATAAAAAGCACGGTCCAAGACCTGGCGCACCAGAACACAAAGACAAACAAGACTAATAAGACAAAGGATTTAATCCTGTCTCTTCGCCCCGCTGAACTTGCTCAGTCGGGGCGAATTCTTTACTATAGGTGGGGTCCTATAAATTCCTACATATAATCATATTTATGTCACATTATTTCCGTTTACTTTCTTCATTTTGATGGAATAACCGTACCTTTGCGCTGAAAACTGAATACTAACATTGGCAATCAACTGAAAACCATACTATCAATGAAGAATAAAAAACTATCCTTCCTGTTTTTCGCCGCCCTCATGGCAGCGCAAGCACAGGCGCAGACCGACGTGTCGAAGTATTATCTCACCAACTACGGCTTTGACAGCGACTTCAACTATCCTGCCAGCAGCAGTGCCAACGTGGCACAGGAAATCAATGACATCCCTGGGTGGACGCCCGACCTGAGTGCTGATTACACCATAACCGGTGTCTATGAGTTTGGCTTCAAGGGCAAGTATAACGGTGCCACCGTCCCAGCCACTGGCTACGACGGGGAGGCAGGCGGAGGTCTTGCCCTCTCCACGGGATGGGAACAGACATTCTGCTACTCCCAGACCGTCACCCTACCGAAGGGAACATACACCATCAAGGTGCCAACCTATAACGGAAAGTCTGTCACCGCCGGCATCTCGCAGTTGGCTTGGATCCCGACCAGCGGCACCAAGGTGGCATCCACCCTCAAGAGTTATCCTGCCAAGAAATGGACGGTGGACGAGATTACATTCAAGTTGACCGCGCAGACCACTGGCAAGATACAGATAGGCTACAAGGCGGGAGCCAATGGATCCGCCAACTCCGCCAACCTCCTGATAGACTATGTGCAGATCATCGGCGAGAATATGACGGTGAACAAGAGTCTGATAAGAACGACCCTCGTGCAAGCCAAGAAATATTATAAGGAGGACGGCATAGGGGCTGCGGACCTCAAGGAGGCGATGGACAACGCTCAGGCGGTCTATGACCAGACGCCTGCGGCTACGGCTCCCGAGATACTGGAGGCTGTATATCAACTCAATCAAGCCCTGACGGTATATCGCTCCAACAATGCCTCGGAGGATGATCCCGTAGACTACACTTCTTATATAAAGAATCCTTCCTTTGAGGAGAACGCAGCCGAGAACTGGGAGGTGGCCAACATGTCGAGCCAGACCAACTCGGTGTTTAGCAAGAAGAAGGGTTCTACCTACATGGAGTCGTGGGTCAGCATCGGCAACAAGATAGGCAAGGCGAGTCTGTCGCAGACTCTGAAGAAACTCCCTGCTGGCAACTACAAGTTGACGGCGGCTGCCATGCACATCCAGCAGAGTGGTAGCAACAGCACCACCAACAAGGGTGAGGCGCAGACGGGTGCCTACATCTATGCCGGCAACGCCCGGACTAACGTGACGGCGATGAACACCTACACGGTGAAATTCTCCGTCTTTGACAAGGAGAACGACATCGAGATTGGTCTCAATGCCGAGGATGCCACGGGCAACTATCTCTGTGTGGACAACTTTACTCTCTCTTACATCGGCACTATCGACACTGACAGTTATGTGCAGGAGGTGACCACCCTCGTGGAACGCAGCACCGAACTGCAGCAGATGGGTATGCAGACCACAGTGAAGGAGGCTCTGGCGAAGGCTACCACAGAAGCACAGGAAGCACTCAAGGGAAGTACTGACGACGACGGCAACGTGGTGTATGATAAGGATGCTCTTGTAGCCGCACGCACCTCCCTGCTTGCCGCTATCGACGATGCCAACACCTCGAAGGCGCTATACACAGCCCTCCAGTCGCGCATCGACTATGCCGAGAAAGTGTTGGGCTGGTGGCAGGACGACGCCCGCAAGGCTACCGCGGTGGGCAAGTTGCAGGAGGCTATCGCCACGGCAGAGGACAAAGTGAAGGACTATGCCCTGACCACGGCGCAATTGAACTCCGCCAAGACTACTCTCAACAGCAAGATTTCCGCCGTCGACAAGCGCATCTATTGCAGTGGCAATGCCTGTGGGTCAGATACGGATCTGCAGAACCCCAACAATCAGTGGTGCTATGACCGCAGCCTGCAGTCGAAGCACTGGATTCTGTTCTGGGAGGAAGGTTATGGCAAGTCTACTCCTTCATCGGTGGAGACCATCCTCAACACTGCCGACAAGATATTCGAGTTTTATGCCGACAGTCTGAAATATATCACCATCAACCAGGGTAAGTCGAAGACCGACACCTACAAGATGATTATCCGCCTGCGCTACACCACGGATTGGGAGGCAAGCGGAAGTGGCATCGACAATGTCATCGGACTGCTCACCCTGTCTCGATGGGCTTATACCTCCAGAGACGGTCAGACGGTGGCGCACGAGATAGGCCACTGTTTCCAATATCAGACACACTGCGACAACAACAATCAGAACGGATGGATGTATACCTGGGAGAACTCCGCCAACGGCAATGTGTTCTGGGAGATGTGTGCCCAGTGGCAGGCTTACAAGTATTATCCAGCGATGCAGTTTAACAACGAGTGGCTCAGCAATACGCTGAATGGGTTACACAAGAATCCGTTGGCTGAGGAATTGCGCTACAACAACTACTTCATACAGGACTTCTTCTGCCACAAGCATGGCATGGATGCCCTCGCCAACCTCTGGAATAAGTCGCAGAACCCCGAGGACCCATTCCAGACTTACATGCGCCTCTATATGGACTCCAAGATGACGAGCGCACAGAAGTTGGAGCAGTTCAACAACGAGATGTGGGAGTATGGCGCGCGCCTCACCACCTTCGACATGGACGGCATCCGTGACCGTGGAGCCGGCACGATAGGCAAGCGCAGCCAGACGAAGCTCACTCAGGACACCGAGGGCTACTGGTGCTCTAATACCAGCGACTGCGTGGAGAACTTCGGCAACAATGCCATCCGCCTCAATGTGCCTACATCTGACAAGACGGTGTATGCTGAGTTTATTGGCGAGGCAGGCAAGGAAGATTTCATCAAATACAACGTGTCGAAGGCTGGTTGGAAACTTGGTTTCGTGGCATTGAAGAAGGATGGCACTCGCATCTATGGCGATGTCTCCACGGCCACCTATAAGAATTCAGATGCTACCATCCAGTTTGAGTGTCCTGCAGACTGCTCTTACCTCTGGTTGGTGGTGAGCGGTGCACCTACCTCTTATTGGTCGCGTGGCTGGAACGGCACGACGGCTGACGACGAGCAGTGGCCTTACAAGGTGAAGTTCTATCAGACCAATGTGTATGGCAATGCCAACAACAACGATGTTCCTTCTGGCATCGACGGCATCACATTGAATGCCGGTGGTGACAAGGTAAGCAATGCCAACGTATATACAGTCTCTGGGCAGTTGGTACGTGAGGGAAGCACCTCGCTCGACGGTCTTCCCAAGGGTATCTACATCGTAGGAGGAAAGAAGGTGATCAAGTAAGCAAGAGAATTATGAGAATATAGCACGTAGGTGCGTTGCCCGATGCAGGTAGGTGCGAAGGGCAACGCACCTATGTGCATTTGGCGATGAACGTACGTGCATCAGCCAACGAGACTATGGTGCGTTTTAACGGGACTCTAATGACATTTATTTTATTCTACGCCTAGTTATTTCAATGTAGACATGTCTATCACATATCTGAATTTTACTTCACCAGCGGCTACTTTGCGATAAGCCTCATCTACGGCAGCACCGTCGGCGGGGATGACTTCCACTTCGGGATAGATGTTGTGGGCAACAGAATAGTCTATCATCTCCTGTGTTTCCTTCATGCCACCAATCAGTGAACCGTAAATCTTACGATTGGCCATATAGGGCAACACACCAATGCTGATGGAAGGACATTCACT
>CAVKNF010000169.1:0-4282 GCA_963657415.1 bacterium
CAAATAATATGATTGATGAAATGGAGAGGTTGCAGCGGGGACGCAGCAACTACTACGCCCTGTAAGGGCAACTTCAACTTAGCCCAGGGCAGAGTTGCGGAGCAACGGCACCCTGGGGATATGAATGTCCGCACATTTATCTGCGCCCTGTAAGGGCAACTACATAATCTCAGTCAGGATGAAAGTAGTTGCCCTTACAGGGCGCAGAGGTTTGAGGGGCAACTTTTAACCCAGGGTGTTGCCCTGGGCTGGATGCAGTTGCCCTTACAGGGCGCAGTCCCTTGCGATGGTACGGCGAGGGCGCCGTACCTCCTAGGGTTACTATTGCGAGATTGCGTGGTACGGCGAGGGCGCCGTACCTCCTAAGAAAATGCACCATAGTCTCGATTGCAGATGAACCATAGTCTCGATTGCGGAGAGACTATGGTGCGTTGGGCGATGCACGTAGGTGCATTAAGCAACGAACGTACGTGCATTGGCAGTTGCACGTACGTCCGTTGGAAAGTCCCTCTTTAGTTGTAAAGAGAGTCTATGACATTATTTCTGCTGGTCAAGCGGGAAGAGGCCATAGAGTTCGGCGTCAATCTTGTCGGTGATAGACTGAAATGCCTTCGGGTCAGACTCAAACTTGCAGGTGTCGCCATCGATGATAATGAGATTGCCCTTATAAGTCTTTATCCAACCTTCATACAAGTCGTTAAGTCCCTGCAGATAGTCTATGCGTATGGACTGTTCGTACTCGCGTCCACGCTTGCCAATCTGTGCTATCAGATTGGGGATAGTAGAGCGGATGTATATCATCATGTCGGGCAACTTCACGAGCGACATCATAAGGTCGAACAAGTCGCTATAGTTAGCGAAGTCCCTGTCAGTCATATAACCCTGATTATGCAGGTTGGGCGCAAAGATGCGGGCATCTTCAAATATCGTCCTATCCTGAATAATAGTATCCTGACTGTTGGCAATCTCCACCACCTCGGCAAAACGTTTGTTGAGGAAATATATCTGCAGATTGAATGCCCACCTTGCCATGTCGGCATAGAAGTCGGAGAGATAAGGATTATTGTCCACTGACTCAAAGCGCGGTGTCCATCCGTAGCGCTTAGCCAGCATCTTTGTCAGTGTGGTCTTGCCACTGCCTATGTTTCCTGCTATTGCTATATGCATAATGATATTGTTGTAGTTACTTGTCGGAAAAGAGTCCAAACAGTTCTGCGTCTATTCTGTCGGTAATCTTCAGGAAATCCTCCTGATTGCTCTGATAGTCCATACCTGTGACGTCCACTATCATCACCTTTCCCTTATATTTTTCTTTTATAAACTCCTCATAGCGCTCGTTGAGTCCCTTGAGATACTCCAGCGGAATGGTCTGCTCGCACTGGCGTCCGCGCTTCTGTATGTTCTTCACGAGATGTTCCAAAGGAGCGCGCAGATAGATCATGAGATCTGGCATCTTCACGATAGACATCATCTGCTCGAAGAGTTCCATATAGGCTTCGTAGTCGCGGTCGGACAACTGTCCCTGGGCATAGTTGTTTGCCACAAACACATAGACCCCCTCGAATATCGAGCGGTCCTGCACGGTAGTAATCTCTGGGTGAGCGGCTATACTGAGCACATCCTTGAAACGCTCTTTAAGGAAGAACACCTCAAGATTGAATGCCCAACGCTTTATATCCTTGTAATAATCATCCAGATAAGGATTGTCCATCACTGGCTCCAGACGGGGAGTCCATCCGTAGTGGCGTGCCAGCATTTTTGTCAGGGTAGTCTTCCCGCTGCCTATGTTTCCTGCTATTGCTATATGCATTGTAGATGCAAATTTAAGAAATATATTTCATATCCCTATCGGTCATAATACGATTATTGCAAGAAAAAAGATTGCCTCGGTTATATGTTATTGAAAATAATAGTGTACCTTTGCGTAGAGTATAATATCTAAAAACTGACATTTCGAATACTATTCAGAAAGTGTACCGGACTGCGTTGTAAGATATTGCCGTTTGGTCGCGCACTTTGCACATGATGGACAAGATTGATAATGTTGGCAACATTGCGGATGTTGCGCCCGAAGAATTTGATATGGCAAAGCTCGACCAAAGCGTGGAGCATCTTGTTGCGACTCTCTCCTCGCGCATTGGAGAGGAAGACTTGCAACGAGTGAGAAAAGCCTATGCCTTTGCCAAGGAAGCCCACAAAAACCAATATCGCAAGAGCGGTACACCTTATATTATACATCCCGTTGCCGTGGCACGAATAGCGGCGGAGGAGTTGCGGCTGGATGTCAACTCCGTCATCTGCGCCTTCTTGCATGATGTCGTGGAAGACACCGACCACACCATTGACGAGATACGTGACCTGTTTGGTGATGATGTGGCTTTCCTCGTAGATGTGGTGACTAAGAAGAAAAAGAGCAACTACAACATGTCAAAACAGCTTGACAACTACCAGCAACTGCTCAACTCGCTACACTACGACATACGCGCGCTGATGATAAAGATCTCCGACCGTCTGCACAATATGCGCACGCTGGCTTCGATGAGACCCGACAAACAGATGAAGATTGCTGGCGAGACTGACTATTTCTATGCTCCTCTTGCCAACCGTCTCGGACTCTTCGACGTAAAGACTGATCTTGAGAACTTGTCGTTCAAATACCGTTGTCCGCATGAATACGAAGCCATCGAGACCGCCCTGCAAAATGATATGGTGGCAGACAAGGCTCGTCTGGAAATCTTTTGCGGCAATCTCGAGAAACTACTTGCAAGCAAGGGCGTGGAGGTAAAAGCAAAGGTGTATTACAGAAGACCTTACAGCATATGGCGCAAGATGCGCACGCAGGACAAGGACTACAAGCACATAGACAACCGTTATTATGTGCGCATCACTTTCGACAACGAGGGCGACACTCTTTGCGAGAAAGACCGTTGTCTGAAGATCTATTCCATCATCACCGACGTATACAAGGAGAAGCCGCAGTCGTTTGTCAACCAGATAGACCTGGCGAAGGAGAACTCCTATCAGTCGCTCAATGTCATGCTGCTCTCGGGCAAGGGGGTATGGGAGGATGTGCAGATATGTTCGGAACATATGGTTGCAACCTCGCGTATAGGATGCCTGGCAAGCCGCACGGAAAGCAATGTCGGGGAATGGATAGAGCGCTTCAAGCGTGTGCTTGAGGACATCGCCGTGCAGAGCATCGGCAGCACTTTCATTGAGAGCGTAGTCACCAATCTTTATTATGACGACATCATGGTCTTCTCCCCTACCGGCGATGCCATGGTGCTGCCTGTGGGTTCCACAGCTATAGACTACGCCTTCGAACTGCACACTCAGATAGGACTTCATGCTCAGTATGCACGCATCAACGGCAAACTGTCATCCATTCGCACGGTGCTCAAACGTGGAGACTGCGTGGAGATAGGTGTGTCGGAAGAGATTATGGCCCGCGCCGACTGGTTCGACTCTACCTCTACATACAGGGCGAAGCGTGCTCTGAGAAACATCATACAGCAGGAAACGGAGAGCCACTTCGTGCGTTGTCCTCTATGCCGACCCATCCCTGGTGGCGAGGTGATCGGTATAAAGACTCCCGAGGGACATGTGCAGATACACAACCGCTCATGTCGCGACGCCATACGTCTGGCATCCAAGCATGGTGATGACATCGTTTCGGTAGAATTTCCCGAGAATCCCGATGTCACCTACCCTATCACTGTCATGGTGCGCTCCATAGACCGCTATCATCTTCTCATCGACCTTCTCGAGGTCATCACCGGTCAGATGCAACTGCAGTTGGGATCTATTCACTCCACCATCGAGGACCACATCGTCACCACCACGCTTACATTCTTTGTGCATAGCATAACGGAGAGAAATGAGGCGATAAAGAGTCTATATAGTATAAAAGGTGTGGACGAGCTCCGAGAGAGCAAGAAATAGGAATTACTTTATTGCATGTGGTACAGCATTTGGCGTTGTACTTTCTAATGGGCAAAGCGAGGACGCTTCGCCTGCTATAGTTACCAATAGGAGGTACAGCGCCCTCGCTGTACCATCGCTAACAGAAAAAACAATTGAGAAATTCCTGCTGGAGATGGTACGGCGAGGGCGCCGTACCTCCTTCTTTACTATCATTTGCTTGAGGGGTGCAGCGAGGACGCAGCACCTACTACAGAATGCATTTCATAGTAGGCGAAGCGTCCCCGCTTTGCCCCTCAAGTTAAAATTAATATTCTTCCCAAGCCTTGATGTCAATCTGGTCGAGGCTCACGTTGCAGAA
>CAVKNF010000170.1:0-4260 GCA_963657415.1 bacterium
GATACAGCAGATAAAGAAGATGGGCAACATCAAAGACCTTGCAGGCATGATTCCTGGCATGGGCAAGGCTCTGCGCGATGTTGACATCGACAACGACGCCTTCAAGGGCATCGAGGCAATCATACAGAGTATGACTCCGCATGAGCGCACCAATCCCGACATTCTCAACCAGAGCCGCAAGTTGCGCATAGCAAAGGGTTCGGGCACCAATATCGACGAGGTTAACCGACTCGTGAAGCAGTTTGGTCAGACCCGCAAGATGATGAAGATGATGTCGGGAGCAAACATGAAGAACATGATGGGAATGATGGGACGTATGAAGAATATGCCCGGCATGCCCAAACTATAATACATTATGGAACTAATCGACGGAAAGGCTACGGCTGCAGCTGTCAAGGCTAAGATAGCCGACGAGGTGAAGAAGATAGTGGAAGGCGGTGGCAAACAGCCCCACCTTGCCGCAGTGCTCGTGGGACACGACGGAGGTTCGGAGACTTATGTCAAGAACAAGGTCATCGCATGCGAGCAGTGCGGATTCAAGTCCACACTCATCCGCTATGAGGAGGATGTCACCGAGGAGGAACTCCTGCAGTGCATCGATCGCCTCAACAATGACGAAAGCGTTGACGGCTTCATCGTGCAGTTGCCTCTTCCCAAGCATATCAATGAGCAGAAAATCACCGAAGCCATCGACTACCGCAAGGATGTGGACGGATTTCATCCCGTCAATGTAGGTCGCATGGCAATAGGTCTGCCTTGCTTCATCTCAGCCACACCACTGGGCATCTACACACTCCTAAAGCACTACAACATAGAGACATCAGGCAAGAAATGTGTCGTCATAGGCAGGTCGAATATCGTCGGCAAGCCTATGGCGCAGATTATGATGCAGAAAGAATATGGCGACTCCACAGTGACGGTGCTCCACTCTCACTCCAAGAACATCAAGGAAGAGTGTGCGGCAGCCGACATAGTCATAGCCGCCATAGGACGTCCCGGATATGTCACCCAAGACATGGTGAAGGAGGGAGCAGTAGTGATAGACGTAGGTACTACGCGCGTGCCCGACGCATCGCGCAAGAGCGGTTTCCGTCTCTCGGGAGATGTCGACTTCGAGCATGTGGCACCTAAATGTTCCTACATCACGCCTGTGCCGGGTGGAGTAGGGCCGATGACCATCTGCTCACTCATGCTCAACACGCTGAAGGCAGGCAAGAAGGAAATATATTCCGAATAATAAAGATGGCAGACAATCCATTCGCAAGCGTCATGACAGCAGAGGAATATTACAGGAAAGGCAATGAGTGCCGGCGAAGCGGCAACTTCAAGGAAGCCATGGAGGCATACATGAGTGCCGCCATGCTCGACCCCGACTCTCCTGCCGTCACTGCCAAGCAGATGCTCGACGAACAGTTTGCCTTCTATTGCAAAGACTATTACAATCCGTGATATGAAAATAATTGGAACCATTTTAATCGACACAGAGCGGTGCAAGGGATGTAACCTCTGTGCCGTAGCGTGTCCGAAAGATGTCATAGCATTGTCGCAGGGCAAGGTCAACCATTTCGGTTATCCTTATGCCGTGGCTGTCAATGCTGACCAATGCATCGGATGCGCTTCGTGCGGCATCGTTTGTCCTGACGGTTGCATTACCGTCTATAAGAAGAAAATGGAGGAATGACATTATGGAAGAACAAGAAATAATGCTGATGAAGGGTAACGAGGCAATAGCCCATGCTGCCATACGCTGTGGTTGCGACGGCTATTTCGGTTATCCTATCACCCCTCAGACCGAAGTCATGGAGACACTCGCCGTGCTCAAACCGTGGGAGACCACTGGCATGGTGGTGCTGCAGGCCGAGAGCGAGGTGGCAAGTATCAACATGCTCTATGGCGGTGCCGGTGCTGGCATGAGGGTGATGACATCTTCATCAAGTATTGGTATAGCGCTCATGCAGGAGGGCATCTCTTATATGGCAGGTGCCGAACTCCCCGGAGTGATAGTCAATGTGCAGCGCGGTGGTCCGGGTCTCGGCACTATCCAACCTTCACAGGGCGACTATTTTCAGGCTACACGCGGTGGTGGCAACGGTGACTACAATGTCATTGTGCTCGCACCAAACTCAGTGCAGGAGATGGCAGACTTCGTAGACCTTGCTTTCGAGTTGTCGTTTAAGTATCGCAACCCTGCAATGATTTTGTCCGACGGTGTTATCGGTCAGATGATGGAGAAGGTGGTGCTGCCTCCTATGAAGCCACGCCGCACCATGGAAGAGGTGGAGCAGCAGTGCCCTTGGGCAAGTACAGGAAGAAAGAACGGCAGGCCGAAGAATATCATCACTTCTCTCGAACTTCGTCCTGAAGAGATGGAGAAGAAGAACATAGCCCTGCAGAAGAAATATGAGCAGATAAAGGCCACGGAGACACGTGCCGAGCAGATACTTATGGACGATGCTGAATATCTCATCGTAGCCATCGGTTCGGCAGCACGTGTGTCGGAGAAAGCCATCGAACTGGCACGCGCCGAGGGCATCGCAGTAGGACTATTCCGTCCTATCACCGTGTGGCCTTATCCTGAGAAGGAACTGCAGGCAGTCGCTGAGGGAAAGAAGGCGATCCTTGTGGTGGAGATAAATGCAGGTCAGATGATTGAGGATGTGCGTCTCTCTGTGGGCAGCACTCTGCCCGTGGAGCACTACGGACGCATGGGAGGAATAATTCCCGAACCGGAAGGTGTGCTCGATGCACTGAAGAAACTCATAGCAAATGTGTAGGGAGGAAATGATGATGGAAGATATAGTAAAAGAAGAAAATCTCGTTTATCGCCGTCCGGCATTGCTCAATGACAACCGCATGCACTATTGCCCTGGTTGCAGCCATGGCGTGATACACAAACTCGTGGCAGAGGTCATTGAGGAGATGGGTATGACCGACAAGGCTGTCGGCGTCTCACCTGTGGGATGTGCCGTCTTTGCCTACAACTATATAGACATTGACTGGCAGGAGGCTGCTCACGGACGTGCTCCGGCACTTGCCTGCGCCATGAAGCGATTGATGCCCGACCGCCTGGTGTTCACCTATCAGGGTGACGGTGACTTGGCGTGCATCGGAACGGCAGAGACTCTCCATTCCCTCAACCGTGCCGACAACACTACGCTCATATTTGTCAACAATGCCATCTATGGCATGACGGGCGGACAGATGGCCCCGACCACACTTCTGGGTCAGAAGACAGCCACTTGTCCTTATGGTCGCGAACCTAAGTTGCATGGTTATCCTCTCAACATCACCGAGATGGCCGCATTGCTCCCAGGAGCATGCTATGTCACCCGCCAGAGTGTGGAGAGCGTGGCAGCCATACGTCAGGCGAAGAAAGCCTTGCGCAAAGCCTTTGAGGCAAATATGGCAGGCAAGGGATCTTGCCTCGTGGAGTTTGTCGCTACATGCAACAGTGGATGGAAGATGTCGCCAGTGCAAGCCAACGAGTGGATGAAGGAGCACATGTTTAAGCAGTATCCAAAGGGCGACCTCAAGGACACCACAGAGTTGTAATGCTTAGTACCATTATAAATTAATGCTTAGTACCATTATAAATTATTGAATATAATGAAAAGCGAAATAATAATATCCGGGTTCGGTGGTCAGGGTGTCCTCTCCATGGGAAAGATACTTGCCTACAGCGGACTCATGGAAAACAAGGAAGTGACGTGGATGCCGGCATACGGTCCTGAGCAGCGTGGTGGTACAGCCAATGTGACGGTGATAATCAGCGACTCGCGCATAGCCTCGCCCGTATTGAGCAAGTATGACGTAGCCATAGTGCTCAACCAACCATCGCTCGACAAGTTCATGCCAAAGGTAAAGCCAGGTGGCATCCTAATATATGATGACAACGGCATAATTGAACCTCCCACACGTGAGGACATCACCTGCTATCGCATCTCCGCCATGGAGAAAGCCGCAGAGATGAAAAACTCCAAGGTGTTCAACATGATAGTGCTCGGTGCCTTGCTTAAGGTCTGTCCTATGGTAAGCACCGACGGTTTGCAGAAGGCTCTCTACAAGTCATTGCCCCAGCGCCATCACAATCTCATCCCGCTGAATATGCAGGCCGTGGATGAGGGAATGAAGATGATAGATAAATAGAATATAAAAAGAGAGGATGTGTGATGCGCATCCTCTCTTTTCTTATTTCATTATGTTAGTTCTTCGCACATCACCATCTCCACACCACGATACACCACCACGATTTTATGCAGT
>CAVKNF010000171.1:0-4259 GCA_963657415.1 bacterium
CGAAAATAGCCTCGCCATATGACAAAGCTAATTTATAGAACCCACCTTAAGTGACGGTAAAAAAACTACCTACTAAACATTCGCAGGGCGGTGGCTGTGGTTATCTCGTCCACCTTGTCAATAGGTAAATGATAGATGTCAGAAAGTTTCTCAAGCACATGCTTCACATAGGCGCTCTCGTTTCTGTTGCCCCGCATGGGGACAGGCGCCATGTATGGCGAATCGGTTTCCAAGACTATGCGCTCCAGTGGCACAGTGTTGGCGAGCACTTCGGGCAGATGGCTTTTCTTGAATGTGAGCACACCGCCGATACCTAATACGAAGTTGTCAAACTGCAACAGTTGCTCGGCTTCCTTCTCATTGCCCGTGAAACAATGGAACACGCCTCCACGCAACTGCGACTTATATTCATTGAGTAGGTGCACCATCTCATTCTGTCCCTTGCGACAATGTATCATCAAGGGCAGGTCCATTTCCACTGCCCACTTCACCTGGATGCGGAAGGCATTCAACTGCTCCTTCTCAAATTCTCTCGACCAATAGTAGTCAAGACCTATCTCACCGATTGCCAGGACGGGAGTGCCGCTGGCTATCTCGTCAGCAATATATTGGTGTATGAGGTCCAACTGCTCCTTGTAGTCGGCTTTCACCTCCTCGGGATGAAGCCCGAGCATGGGATAGGCATAGCCGGCATTCTGTCGGCAGAAAGCCACCACGCTTTGACATGACTTGTAGTCTATGGCGGGAATGAAGACGCGCTCCACTCCTGCCTGCTTTGCGCGGGATATAACCTCTGACTTGTCTGCTGCGAACTCCTCGCCGTCGAGATGTGTGTGCGTGTCAATCATGATTTTCTCTGCATCAGTTCTTCAGCATATTTCTTCATCTGAGCCTTCCTGTCATCAGAAACCTTCACCTTCGCCAGATATTCCTTTGCCACATCGAGATAATGCTCCATCTTGTCTTTGGCAAGACGGTCTACACCTACTTTATTATATATGTCGGTCACGGCCTTTATCTTCTCTTCGCGGTCGAACGTCTGCAAGGAGAGCCACTTGTCGAGTTGCGCCTTGTCGTCGCCCTTTGCCAGATTATAGGCATTGATGAGCATGTAGGTCTTCTTGTTGTTGCATATGTCGCCTCCTATGGCTTTGCCGAATACTTTCTCGTCGCCATAAACATCGAGATAGTCGTCCTGGAGTTGGAATGCCAGACCGATGTTTTCGCCGAAGCGATAGAGGTTTTCCTGGTCTTCGGCATCCGCGCCTGCCAGTAGGGCGCCAATCTTCAGAGCGCAGGCAAGCAACACGCTGGTCTTCAGGCGTATCATCTCTATGTATTCTTCTTCCGACACGTCGTTGCGATTTTCGAAATCCATGTCATACTGCTGACCTTCGCCTATCTCGAGAGCTGTCTCGGTGAAGCAGGAGAGCACTTCGCGGAGTTTGTCGTCAGCGCATTTCGCTATACGCTCATATGCCAGCACGAGCATGGAGTCGCCCGAGAGTATGGCCGTGTTTTCATCCCACTTGTTGTGCACCGTCATGCGTCCGCGCCTCACGTCGGCTTTGTCCATGAGGTCGTCGTGCAAGAGGGTGTAGTTGTGATAAGTCTCCAGACCGCATGCCGTCCACATGGCCTGCCCTATGTCGTCCTTATAGAGATTGTAGGCCATGAGCAGGAGCACAGGGCGTAGTCGCTTGCCACCTGCAGAAAGCACATATTCCACTGGTTCGTAAAGAGATTTGGGACTGCGCTCGTAGGGCAGACGTGAGATAAAATCGTTTACCAGATGCTGGATTTCCAAAGACGTATACATATTATTATATATTATATTTCAAAGTTTATGGGTACTGCTATCATAGCCGTGCATGGCGTGCCGTTTTGTGTGCCGGGTTTCCACTTGGGCATTCTCTTCATAGTCTTGATGACTTCCGCTCCGAGCACTCCGTCGGTCGACTTTTCCAGTTTGAGATTTCTTGTCGTGCCGTCCTTGTCGACGAGGAAACTGACCACCACTCTGCCCTTTACCTTAGCATTTTGGGCTGAGCGCGGATATTTCAGGTTTGCCGTTATCCACTTCATGAAGGCTGTGGCTCCGCCTGGAAACTCCGGCAACTGCTCCACGACCTTAAATCCTTCGGGCTCGTCTTCCTTCTCCTGCATGGTCGGCGGTTTCACCTCTTCCACTTTCGCCTCGGGCGTCTCGGCCTGTCCGTCGCCCACTATGAGTTTGCTTGTGGTGGGCTGTGTCTGACTGGTGGAGGCTATCATTTCCGAGGGTTTCACGTTTGTCACCTCAGCGGGATTGTCCGTATGCGAGATGGCAGCCACCATGTCGTGGTCTTTCTTGAGTTTGCGGATATCGATTTCCTCTATTAGGTCTTCCATGGGTTCATCGTCGGCCATGTCGGCAAGGCTCGTATCCCACTCAAGTGCTGTCAGCAGACACGACAGGATGAGCACCAGAGCGACGAGGAATATCTCGGTTCTGCGGCTTTCTATATCGGCTCTACGTGTCTTTTTCTCTTCCAACATTGCTTTTTTATGTGTGGCTCCGCAATTTTTCCGCATCCATGACGTTAATGTCATAGAAAACATGTTGCAGATGCTAACTTGCCTTCGGGCAAGATTAATTGCATGCAAAAGTAACATTGTTTTTTCAAAAAAGAGTAACTTTGCCAATTATTTAGAAGATAATAGATGAAAAAAGAACTGCTTCTTCTCTTCTTCGCGCTCCATGCCCTTGTGACTGTGGCGCAAAACGAGAGCCGTACAGAGTATAATTTCCTGCGCATTCCTGTCAGCGCCCACTCGGCGGCTTTAGGAGGAGACAACATATCTCTCTATGACGACGATGCGTCGCTGATGTTTGCCAACCCTGCCTTGCTCACCAACGTAAGCGACAAGTCGATAGGTCTCAACTACATGAACTACATGCAGGGTGCCAACACGCTGAGCGCCACTTACAATTTCACACCTTTCGACCGCACCGCACTGGCCTTCTCGGGACAATTCATGGACTATGGCAGCATGAAGCAGACCGACAGCGAGGGCACGGTGACGGGCGACTTCCGGGCTAAGGACATCGCGCTGGCGGGATATCTGGCCTATATGCTCTCCGACCGCATCTCGGCGGGAGTGACGGCAAAGTTTATCACCTCATATATAGGCAACTACAATTCGCTGGCTGTGGGTGTAGACCTCGGAGTCAACTATCTCAATGCCAATGGTGACCTCTCCATATCGCTCGTGGCAAAGAATCTCGGCGGACAACTCAAGGCTTATGAAGACGACTACGAGGCGATGCCTTTTGATTTGCAGATTGGCGTGAGCAAGCGTTTCACCAACACGCCACTGCGTCTGCACGCCACGCTTGTGGACATTAACCACACAGGCTATAAACTCAAAGACCATCTCGCCATAGGTGCCGACCTGCTCCTGTCGGAGAGTATATGGGCGGGATGTGGCTACAATTTCCGCCGCGCAAGTGAGATGACCATCGGCACGGGCGACGAAGAGAGTTCGCATGGAGCAGGTTTCTCGCTCGGAGCAGGACTCAACCTCGAGCGCTTCGGGGTGAACTTCTCGTGGGGCAAATATCATGTGGGCAATTCAAGTATAATCATAAATTTATCTTATAAACTATAAATGACTGACAAGAAGAAAATTACTATCGCAATAGACGGTCACTCTTCGTGCGGCAAGAGCACTATGGCCAAGCAACTGGCAAAGAGTCTCGGATATGTGTATGTTGACACTGGTGCCATGTATCGCACAGTGACACTCTTTGCCCTGCGCAATGGACTCTTCAATGCCGACGGAAGCGTGAAAACGGATGAACTGAAGGCAAAGATGCCGGAAATAGAGGTCGGCTTCAGATTTAACGAGGCCACGGGCAAGGCTGATGCTTGTCTCAATGGTGAGGACGTGGAGAAGGAAATCCGCCTGATGGAGGTTTCCAGTCATGTAAGCCCAATAGCAGCCATACCTTTTGTGCGCGAGGCTATGGTAGCGCAGCAACGCCGCATGGGCAAGGAGAAGGGCATCGTCATGGACGGACGCGACATAGGCACAACGGTGTTTCCCGATGCAGAACTCAAGATTTTCGTCACGGCTTCTCCTGAGGTGCGTGCCCAGCGCCGCTATGACGAACTCACAGCCAAGGGTGAGAAGGCCGACTACGGCGATATACTCCGCAACGTGCAGGAGCGCGACTACATTGACTCTCACCGCGAGGTGAGCCCCCTGCGCCAGGC
>CAVKNF010000172.1:0-4226 GCA_963657415.1 bacterium
TTGGTTTATACAAAGATACAAAATGCCAGCCTTTATATTACGTCTTGGCTCTTATATTAGTTTTTACATCCATGCATTTAACGGAAGAGCCAAAAAAAGCCCGCAAGATGTTCCTGTATCGGAATCTTGCGGGCTTTTTTCTGGAAATTGTCACACGACGCACATAAGTTCTTCTTTTCCTTCGGTCTTCTCCAGACTGATGGTGTCGCCGAGGGCGAGCTCTCCTGAGAGCAGACGCTCGCACACCATGTCTTCGATATATGTCTGAATGGCACGCTTCAGCGGTCGGGCACCAAACTGTATGTCATAGCCATGCTCTGCAACAAAGGCTTTGGCTTCGTCATTGAGCGAGAGATGATAGCCGAGGTCTTCTATCCTCTTGCACAGAGGTTTGAGTTCGATGTCGACAATCTTCTTTATTGCCTCGAGATCGAGTTGGTCGAAGGTGATTATCTCGTCGAGACGGTTGAGAAACTCAGGCGCAAACTGCTTGGAGAGAGCTTTCCTTATGATGTCGTGGGCATGCTCACGGCCACTCTCCGTCTGTATGAATCCGTTCTTGATGTCACTCGCTCCGAATCCGATGCCATGACCGAAGTCCTTCAACTGGCGTGTGCCGGCATTGGATGTCATTATTATTATGGTGTTGCGGAAGTCCACAAGTCTGCCGTTGCCGTCGGTAAGGCGTCCTTCGTCGAGCACCTGCAGCAGCATGTTGTAGACATTGTGGTGAGCCTTCTCTATCTCGTCGAGCAAAATGACGGAGTAGGGGTGGCGCTTCACTTGTTCGGTCAACTGTCCGCCCTCGTCGTAGCCCACATATCCTGGAGGCGCTCCTATAAGGCGTGAGGTATTGAAACTCTCCGTGTATTCGCTCATGTCTATGCGGATGAGCGAGTCGTCAGAACCAAACAGTTCCTTGGCAATCTGCTTGGCAAGGTAGGTCTTGCCAACGCCAGTAGGGCCGAGAAACATGAAGACACCTATCGGACGATTGGGTTCACGCAGTCCGATGCGGTTGCGCTGTATGGCTTTCGTTATCGTGTCGATGGCCTTGTCTTGTGCTATCACCTTTGCCTTGAGGCGCTTGCCCATATCCCTGAGCCTTATGCTCTCGCTCTCGGCCACTCTCTGCACAGGCACTCCCGACATCATTGACACTACCCCTGCCACATCGTCCTCAGTGACATCAGCCAGCACTTTGTCCTCACCGTTTTCCCATTCAGCCTTTCTCTCGTTGAGCTGTTTCTCGAGAGAAGTCTGACGGTCACGGTAAGCAGCGGCAAGTTCAAAGTTCTGGTTAGCCACAGCCTGTTTCTTCTTAGTGTCGGCAATCTTCAGTTGCTCCTGCATGTCCACTATGTCGACAGGCAGGTCGGTGTGTCTGAGGTGAACCTTTGAGCCTACCTCGTCGAGAGCGTCGATGGCCTTGTCGGGAAACTGTCGGTCAGAGATGTATCTGTCGGTATAGTTGATGCATGCCTTGAGAGCCTCGTCAGTATAGTGCACATGGTGATGCTGACCATAGCGTGGGGCGATGTTATGGAGTATCTCGAGCGTCTCCTCAGCCGAGGTCTGCTCCACCATGACCTTCTGGAAACGTCTTTCGAGCGCGCCGTCCTTCTCTATGGACTTGCGGTATTCGCTGATGGTCGTAGCGCCGATGCACTGTATCTGTCCTCGGGCAAGAGCAGGCTTCATCATGTTTGCGGCATCCATGCCACCTGGGGCACTGCCTGCACCTATGATGGTGTGTATCTCGTCAATGAAGACTATCACGTCGGGATTTTCCTCAAGTTCCTTGATGAGAGCCTTCAGACGCTCCTCAAACTGTCCTCGATATTTTGTACCTGCCACTATCAGGGACATGTCGAGATTGAGCAGACGCTTGTTGAAGAGTACTGGCGAGGTGCGCTTCTCGGCTATCATCTGTGCCAGTCCTTCCACTATGGCACTCTTGCCAACGCCCGGTTCGCCGATGAGTATGGGGTTATTCTTCTTGCGTCGACAGAGAATCTCCGTGATGCGAAGTATCTCCTTGTCGCGTCCCACCACAGCATCGAGTTTGCCCTCGGCGGCGGCTTTGGTGAGGTCTATGGAGAAGTTGTCGAGCACGGGAGTCTTCGACACAGTCTTCTTCTGCGTCTGCTGTGCTGTGGCTGATGACTTCCTTGCGGAGTCATTGTCGTCCATCAGTATGTCGTCGTCGTCATTGCCCATAGCATTACTGAAATTGCTCTGCACCCTGTTGGTGCGCGACTGCAGGTAATCGCTGTATATCTGATAGTTGATATTGTTTCCGTTGAGAATCTTGAGCAAAGCGTTCTGATTGCTCTCATTGAGCAGAGCCAGCATCAGGTGGTCTTCGCTAACCACTTTTCGGTTTTGCTTCTGCGCCTCCTGTATGGCAAGACGCATTATGTCGTTGGCCTCGTCGTTGAGTTCCATCTTGCTGGCGTGCACATCCTCAAACATGCCCTCCTCGCGTATGTTCTTCTCTATCTCCATTCTCATGGACTGCAAGTTGACGTTCAGACGGTTGAGTGCAGTACAGATACTGTTGGAGCTATCGCTGAGTATGCCCAGCATGAGATGCTCGGGACCAATGCTCCGGCTATAGAGACGTGAAGCCTCTTCGCCGCTTCTATCCAGAATCCTGGCTATCTTAGGTGAAAAAAATGTCGGCATATGTTCGTTCTTGTTCCTTACCTTATATTATAATATGTCATATTCATCCTTACGGCAAAATCCATGCCATAGAGGCTATCCTATATCTCATCTCTACGGCATGAATTATGCGTCTCTCTATGCGAAAATACTAATAATTATTAATATAGGTGATGGCGATTGTGTTTTTTTAATGATTTTATATTAACTTCGCAATGATGAATTGTTTCAATCAGAGGAAGACTGCATTATTATTGGCAATGATGATGTACGCGGTTCTGGGCAACGCACAGTTGGCGAAGAATCAGCGCTATCAGGATTATATAGACCAATATAAGGACCTTGCCATAGAGGAGATGCTCCGCTATGACATTCCTGCAAGCATCACTCTTGCGCAGGGACTGCTCGAAAGCGGTGCCGGAAAGAGTGAGTTGGCGGTAAAGGGAAACAATCATTTCGGAATAAAATGCCATGGATGGACGGGCAGATCGGTATATCATGACGACGATGAGGAACAGGAATGTTTCCGTGCCTATGACAATGCCCGCGACAGTTATGAGGACCACAGTAAATTCTTGAGGTCTGGCAAGCGCTATGCTTTCCTCTTCCAACTTGACAGATCTGATTATAAGGGATGGGCGCGAGGACTGAAGTCGGCGGGTTATGCCACGAGTCCCACTTATGCCAACTCGTTGATAAAAATCATCGAGACGTATAAGTTGTATAAGTATGACTCGGCACGCTCCTATGACAAGTTTATGGTGGCACACCAGCCAAAGAATGTGACGGGCAGTATGCAGTCGAGTTTGCATACTATAAAGATGTGCAACAAGAACTACTATGTCGTAGCACGCAAAGGCGACACATTCCGCTCCATAGGCAAGGAACTGGATTTGTCCTCACGGAAGTTGGCGCGTTACAATGAGCGCAACCGTAAGGATGTGCTTAAGGACGGCGACATCATCTATCTGAAAAAGAAACGCACCAAGGCCGATAAGTCATTCCGCAAGGTGCCGCATGTGGTGAAGAGTGGTGAGAGTATGTACTCCATAGCACAGAAATACGGCATCCGCCTGAAGAGCCTCTATAAGAAGAATGACCTTGACGCAGACTATCAGATAAAAGTGGGCGACACGCTGAGAGTGTATTAATCCTCTGGAATATCAGGACAGCACACCCGTACACTCACGTTCCACTACGAGCGACAAGCCAACGACTCCGGTGTCCAACAGGACAACATACATAGGCTACGCATTAGCCCCAGTATTTCTCGGTAATTTGTATTTTGCCATAATCAGTATAAAGGAATGGGTTATGTTATACTGAATGCGCAGTTCTAATTTATTGAACACGCTTGAACATAAATTTATGAAAAGAGAAAATAATTTCGTAACTTTGTCCGTTGACATCGCAACATGGATAAAACCTGAGTATAGATATGGATAGAATGGCAGAAAGAAGGCTCGCACGACGCAACCGAATATATCGCAAACGCATACCATATGGCATGCAGAATTTTGAGGATGTTATCACGGAAGACTGCTATTATGTAGACAAAA
>CAVKNF010000173.1:0-4168 GCA_963657415.1 bacterium
GCGCCGTGGACAATATCCTCGTGTCGAGCACCATCGGAAGAAACAAGATGCTCATCCCCGGCGATGTCATCTCCGAGATCATCAATGGTACTGACGAACTGCTTGCCGAGATGCGCGAGATGGGCGTAGGCATCTATGCCACCGGTGGCGAGACTGCCGACGTGGGCGACCTTGTGCGCACCATCATCGTGGACTCTACGGTGACTTGCCGTATGAAGCGTTCAGACGTTATCAACAATGCAAACATTCGTCCTGGCGACGTCATCGTGGGTCTGTCGTCTTGCGGTCAGGCTACCTATGAGAAGGAATATAATGGCGGCATGGGTAGCAACGGTCTGACTTCAGCACGTCACGACATGTTTGCCAAATATCTCGCCGAGAAATATCCTGAGAGCTATGACCAGACAATACCTGACGAACTGGTCTACAGCGGCAACTACAAACTGACTGACGAGGTGGAGGGAGCTCCTGTTTCGGCAGGCAAACTCGTGCTCTCGCCTACCCGCACTTATGCTCCGGTGATAAAGAAGATGCTCACGGAGATGCGTGCCGACATACACGGTATGGTGCACTGCACTGGCGGAGCGCAGACCAAGATACTGCATTTCATCAATGACGGATGCAAGGTCGTAAAGGACAATATGTTCCCAGTGCCCCCACTCTTCCGTGCCATACAAAAGGAAAGCGGCACAGACTGGAAGGAGATGTACAAGGTGTTCAACATGGGTCACCGCATGGAGATCTACGTTTCTCCTGAAAATGCCGACAAGGTGATAGAGATAAGCAAGTCATTCAACATCGACGCCCAGATTATCGGCCACATCGAGGAAGGCAACAAGGGACTCGTGATAACATCCGAATTCGGAACATTTGAATATTAATTGATGGAAAACAACAATATACTGCAAAAACTTGACGGACTGGAGTCTCGCTTCGAGGAAGTGGCTACTCTCATTACCGACCCTTCGGTGATAGCCGACCAACAGAGATATGTGAAGCTCACGAAGGAATATAAGGATCTGGAGAGTATCGTGAAACTCCGCAAGCGTTATCTCGACTGCCTGCAGAATATAGCAGAGGCTAAGGACATCATCATCAACGAGCAGGACCAGGAGATGAAGGACATGGCACGTGAGGAACTGCAGCAGAACGAGGAACTCCAACCGAAACTTGAAGAGGACATTAAGATAGCCCTCATCCCGAAGGATCCCGAGGATGACAAGAATGTGCAGATGGAAGTGCGCGCTGGTACGGGCGGCGACGAGGCTTGCCTGTTTGCCGGCGAACTGTTCCTCATGTACAAGAAGTTCTGCGAGTCAAAGGGATGGACTGTTTCTGTTACCTCTGAAAGCGAAGGTGCCGTTGGCGGTTTCAAGGAGATAGACTTTGCCGTAAGCGGTGACGGAGTGTATGGAGTGCTCAAATATGAGTCTGGTGTACACCGTGTGCAGCGTGTGCCCGTGACAGAGTCCAACGGACGTATGCAGACATCTGCCGCTACTGTGGCTGTGTTGCCTGAAGCCGAACCTTTTGACGTGCAGATTAATGAAGGCGAAATCAAGTGGGATACTTTCCGTTCTTCGGGTGCCGGCGGTCAGAATGTGAACAAGGTGGAATCTGGTGTGCGTGCACGCTACATGTGGAAGAACCCCAACACGGGCGAGACCGAAGAAATCCTCATAGAGTGTACTGAGACCCGCGACCAGCCAAAGAATAAAGAGCGTGCGCTGGCAAGACTCCGCACATATATATATGATAAGGAGCACCAGAAATATATGGACGACATAGCAAGCCGCCGAAAGACTCTCGTGTCTACGGGCGACCGCTCTGCCAAGATTCGCACCTACAACTTCCCACAGGGACGCGTGACCGACCACCGTATAGGTTTTACCACTCACGACCTGCCAGGATTTATGGGCGGAAATATCCAACCGATGATCGACGCGCTCACAGTGGCGGAGAATGCCGAGAAGATGAAAGCTAACCAACTCTAACAGCTCTAACTATGGCACTGCAATATACACGAAAAAAGGATGACAATGATGAGCGTACACTTAATGTGACGGAATTCATAGACCGCATGTGCGAACTCAACCGCAGACCTGAGGTGCGTGCCAAGATAGACAAGATAGAATCAACAGAATAAAAATAAAAGACAAGAATATGAACAGAACAGAACTTGTTTCGCAGATAAAGTCAAAGAAGAGTTTCCTGTGCGTAGGACTGGATGTGGACCTCAACAAAATACCACAGCACTTGCTGAAGGAGGAAGACCCCATCTTCGCTTTCAATAAGGCTATAGTTGACGCTACGGCTCCCTATTGCGTGGCTTACAAACCAAACCTGGCCTTCTATGAGGCATACGGCATCAAGGGTCTCATAGCCTTCCAGAAGACTGTGGAGTACATACAGAAAAACTATCCGGAGCAGTTTATCATCGCTGACGCAAAGCGTGGCGACATCGGCAATACGAGTGCCATGTATGCCAAGACTTTCTTCGAGGAATATAATGTTGACGCTTTAACCGTAGCGCCTTATATGGGCGAAGACTCGGTGACTCCATTCCTCGGTTATGACGGCAAGTGGGTCATCATGCTGGCTCTGACAAGCAACAAGGGATCTAATGATTTCCAGTTTACTGCCGATGCGCAGGGCGAACGTCTCTTTGAGAAGGTTTTGCGTAAAGGACAGCAGTGGGGCAACGCCGACAACATGATGTATGTCGTGGGTGCCACACAGGGCAAGATGTTTGAGGATATCCGTAAGGTGGCTCCAGAGCATTTCCTGCTTGTGCCTGGTGTAGGCGCTCAGGGCGGCAGTCTTGAGGAGGTATGCAAATATGGGATGACCAAGGAGTGCGGACTTCTCGTAAACTCTTCACGTGGCATAATCTATGCAAGTAAGGACGAGAACTTCGCAACAGCATCTGCCGAAGCAGCAAAGAAACTGCAGCAGGACATGGCTCAAGAACTTGCCCAGCATGGTATAATCTGAAAAGTTTCTATATTATAAAAGGTCTTACCATAGAGTAACATCTCACTTCCCGATTGTGAAAGACTTCAAGGTAATAAATGATCCAGTCTTCGGTTTTATAAAGATACCGCGCGGATTGCTTTTGCAGATTATCAAGCATCCGCTGTTTCAGAGACTGACGCGCATTAGGCAACTGGGATTGACGTCATTCGTCTTTCCCGGTGCCCAACACACGCGCTTTCAACATTCGCTTGGAGCATTTCATCTGATGAGCGAGGCCCTGCTGACGCTCCAGCAGAAGGGCACATTTATCTTCGACAGCGAAGCCGAGGCTGTGTGCGCCGCCATACTGATGCATGACATCGGGCACGGACCTTTCTCGCATGTCCTAGAGCACACCCTTGTGAACGGCATCTCGCATGAGGAGATATCGCTCATGATGATGGAGGAGATAAACCAAGACCTCGGAGGGCAACTCAACCTTGCCATAGCAATATTCAAGGGCGAGCATCCCAAACCCTTCCTCCACCAGTTGATATCAAGTCAACTCGACATGGATAGACTCGACTATCTGCGTCGCGACAGTTTCTTCACTGGCGTGCATGAAGGGAATATCGGTTCGGCACGCATCATCACGATGCTTGACGTGGTGGACGACCACCTCTGCATCGACCACAAGGGCATCTACTCCATCGAGAATTATCTCACCTCGCGACGTCTGATGTATTGGCAGGTGTATCTGCACAAGACCACGGTGGGAGCCGAGCGCCTGCTCATCAACATCCTGAAAAGAGCCAAACAACTGGTACAGGCTGGCAAGAATATCTTTGCCACCCCAGCCTTGAAATATTTTCTTGAGAATGATGTCGACAAAGAATGGTTTCTCACGCATAAAGAAACCCTTCGGCATTACGAACAGTTGGATGACAACGACATATGGGCTTCCATCAAAGTGTGGGCTGACTGCGAAGATGACATATTGTCGCGCTTGGCAAGCGGACTGATGAACAGAAAACTATATAAGGTGGAAACCAGCGACCAACCGTTTGCAGATGAATATGTCAACAGCAAACGCGAGGAGATAAAGTCGGCGCTCAATGTCAGCGATACTGATGCAGACTATTTCATATCGCAGACTATGGCGAAGAAGAATATGTATGACATGGATGACGACAGCATCTCCATACTCTTCAAT
>CAVKNF010000174.1:0-4160 GCA_963657415.1 bacterium
CAAAGATAATGCAAACGAGCGCAAAGAAAGCTTGCTTTCAATTTGCCGAGTGCAACTTATCTTATGCAAAGATATGAAAAGAAAAGCGAACAACCAAATCACCGTATGGTTTCTTTATTTCCGTAACATGTCTTCAGTGCTTGTTGTTAAGGAGCGCCCTGATTTACAATAAATCTCACTCAAACAGACGATGGTTTTAATGAAATTAGTTACCTTTGCAAAGAAAGGAGCAAAACTGATATGGCACTGAAACTTTTTCTCGCTTGCAACTGGTACGGCGAGGGCGCCGTACCTCCTACATTTCCTACCTTTATTTACCACATTCCTACCCGACAATATGCCGTATATTAAAAAGATGTGTTAACTTTGCATATTGTATGAGAATTGACATTATAACCGTATTGCCGGGCATGATAGAGGGATTTCTCAATGAATCCATCCTGGCACGAGCACAGAAGAAAGGACTGGCCGAAATACATCTGCACAACCTCCGTGACTACACCACCGACAAATGGCGACGCGTGGACGACTATCCCTACGGCGGTTTTGCGGGCATGGTGATGCAGGTGGAACCCATAGACCGATGCATCTCAGCTCTCAAGGCAGAGCGCGACTATGACGAGGTGATATTCACCACTCCCGACGGAGAGCAGTTTAATCAGCCCATGGCCAACGACTTGTCCATGCTCGACAATATCATCATACTCTGCGGTCACTATAAAGGCATTGACCACAGAGTGCGCGAACATCTGATTACTAAGGAAATAAGCGTGGGCGACTATGTACTCACGGGAGGCGAACTGGCGGCTGCCATCATCTCTGACGCCGTGGTGAGAATCATCCCCGGAGTAGTGGGCGACGAACAGAGTGCGCTGTCAGACAGTTTTCAAGACAATCTGCTCTCTGCCCCCATCTATTCACGCCCTGCCGACTACAAGGGATGGAAGGTGCCGGAGATACTCCTCTCGGGCAACGAAGCGAAGATAAAGGACTGGGAGATGGAGCAAGCCATGGAGCGCACAAAACGTCTGCGCCCCGACCTGCTGGAGAAGTAAACATTAGGCAATAAGGCAACTGCTACAAAGATTTGCTGTCAGAATGTGCGCTTTTACACATAATTTGTTTACCTTTGCATATATTGTATAGGTAATTAATCAACAAGTTCATCATTCATATGTTTAGCAAGGAAACTTATATCGCAAGAAGAACTGAGCTCAAAAAACTCGTAGGCAACGGAGTAATAATCCTTTTCGGCAACAACGAGTCGCCGGCAAACTTCCCCGCCAACTGCTATGCGCCGTTCAGACAGGACTCTTCGTTCCTGTATTATTTCGGACAGCACCGCGACGGTCTGGTGGGAGTGGTCGACCTCGACGAAGACAAGGAGTGGCTCATAGGCGATGACATCGACATAGAAGACATAGTATGGTTTGGCAGCGTAGACAACGTGGCTGACCTGGCAGCGCAGGTGGGAGTGAGCAACTCTGCACCTATGGCGCACCTCAAGACCATCGTGGACAAGGCAAAGGCACAGGGCAGAAAGATACATTTCCTGCCACCTTATCGCTTTGACACCAAGATACAGATCATGGACCTGACGGGCATACATCCGTCGGAGCAGAAGGAAGCGGCATCGCTCGAACTCATCATGGCTGTGGTGAAGATGCGCTCCACGAAGACTGCCGAGGAGATAGCCATCATAGACCGCGCTTGCGACATAGGCTACATGATGCACACCACGACGATGAAACTTTGCCGTCCTGGCAGAACGGAGAAGTATATCGCCGGACAGGTGGACGGCATCATGCTCTCGCACTCCATGATGAACTCCTTCCCCACCATCTGCTCGCAGCACGGCGAGATAATGCACGGCGGACCGAAGAATGTGCCTCTGGAGTCAGGACGTCTGCTGCTCTGCGACGCAGGATGCGAACTCGACGACTACTGTTCGGACAATACGCGCACGATGCCTGTCAACGGCAAGTTCACCCAGAAGCAGCGCGACATATATCAGATAGTGGCTGACTGCCACGACCATGCTCTCAATGTGGCAAAGCCAGGAGTGAAATGGAAGGACGTGCACTTCGACATCTGCCGACTGATGACCGACCGTCTGAAAGACCTCGGACTGATGAAGGGCGACACGGAAGCAGCCGTGCAGGCTGGCGCTCACGCCATGTTCCTGCCTCACGGACTGGGACACATGATGGGTATGGACGTGCACGACATGGAAGGACTCGGTCAGACCTACGTGGGATTTGACGAGGAGACCCGTCCTAACCTGGAGCAATTCGGCACCAACTGCCTGCGCATGGGACGCCGACTTGAGGAAGGATTTGTGATTACCGACGAGCCTGGCATATACTTCATACCTGCCCTCATGGACGACTGGAGAGCAAGTGGCCACTGCAAGGAATTCATCAATTTCGACAAACTCGACACCTACCGCGACTTCGGTGGCGTCCGCATAGAGGATGACCTGCTGATAACAAAGGACGGCTGCCGTTTCCTCGGCAACAAGCGCATACCTTATCAGCCTGACGACGTGGAGGCATATATGGCAGAGCACGGGGAATAAAAACAAGACGCAACTTATTTTTTTGAACATTACATATTGGTAAGAATCAACATTCAATAAATTATAAATGAAGAAATTTTTGACAATGTCGCTGATGGCAGTAGCTGTCCTCAGCGCAAGCGCACAGGAGGCAAAGAAGGACTCGATAGATCCTAACAAACCTGTGTTTACCGTTATCAAGGAGAATCCCATCACATCTCTCAAGAACCAAAACCGTTCGGGCACTTGCTGGGACTACTCCACTCTGTCATTCTTCGAGTCAGAGATACTGAAGAAGAGCGGCAAGACATACGACCTCTGCGAGATGTTCGTGTGCAACAAGAACTACATGGACCGCGCCATCACAAAGGTGCGCATGCACGGCGACGCTCAGTTCAGCCAGGGCGGTTCGGCATATGATGTGCTCTATGTGCTGAAGAACTATGGCATCTGTCCTGAGGACGCTATGCCTCTGCCTGGCACTCTCTATGGCGACACGCTGGCAAACTTCGGCGAGTTCTTCTCTGTGCTCGAGCCATATGTTGACGCTGTGGCAAAGACATCAGCAAAGACCATCACCAACACATGGAAGACTGGTTTCCAGGGCATTCTCGACGCTTATCTTGGCAAATGTCCTGAGGAGTTTACCTATGAAGGAAAGAAATACACTCCGAAGACATTCGCTGCAAGCCTCGGTCTCAACTGGGACGACTATGTGTCAATAACATCTTACACACACCATCCTTTCTACACCGAGTTCCCTGTGGAAGTGCAGGACAACTGGCGTCAGCCTGGTTCTTGGAACTTACCTATGGACGAGATGGCACGCATCATAGAGAATGCTGTGATGAACGGCTACACAGTGGCTTGGGGCGGTGACGTGTCTGGCGACGGTTTCACACGCAACGGTCTTGCCATCCTCTATGACGCAGAGGCTACACAGAGCGCAGCAGGCACAGATATGGACCGCTGGTTGGGTCTGTCAAAGTCGGAGAAGCAGAAGAAGACAGAGTCTATGGGCGTGAACGCAAAGGAGAAGACTCCTACTCAGGAGATGCGTCAGGAAGAGTATGACAACTGGACTCTCACCGACGACCACGGCATGCTCATCTATGGTATTGCTAAGGACCAGACTGGTCGCAAGTACTATATGGTGAAGAACTCATGGGGCACAGCAGGTGACTACAAGGGCATCTGGTATATGTCGGAGAACTTCATCGTGGCAAAGACCATGGACTTCCTGGTAAACAAGAACGCCATTCCAAAGGATATCCTGAAGAAGATGCAGAAGGCACAGGATGCCGCAAGACTGTAAAAGTCTGGGGAGCAACTTTGTGATTTGACAATCGCCCTGAAAGGGCAACTAAACTTAGCCCAGGGTAACACCCTGGGTTATAGTAGGCTCCAATATATTGCGCCCTGTAAGGGCAGCTAAATAGAAAGCATTAATTTGCTAACTTATACTTAGCTGCCCTTACAGGGCGCAAATTTGTTTTGTACACTTAATTCCCAGGGTGCCGTTGCTCCGCTAAGGCTTCGCCTACTTAGAGTTTCTCCTTCCACTCGAAATTGTCGAGACCGGCACCAAGTTCGAAGTGCAGGC
>CAVKNF010000175.1:0-4077 GCA_963657415.1 bacterium
TGCTTATAGCGTCCTTCTTCAGGAAAGCACAAGGCAAGGTCATAGAGATCGAAAGTCACTCCCACGGCATCGCTGTCACGCAACTGTATCCAACGTTTGTATGCCGCCGACGAATTGCGGATGCCTGTCAGCAAGAACACCTCATCAGTAGGGACACCATCTCCGCCCTGACTTAGGTCGTCGACGGAATAGAACCTGCACCGAGGGAAACGGTTTCTTATCCGAAGATACAGTTTCTGTCGACGGCGCTCCTGTCGCGACTTACACTCGCGGTCTATGCGCTCATAGTCATAATAGGGCAACCGCTCGCAGATGACATCTGTCACCACAGAGTATGCCCACGGCGACTGGATGCCGAAGCCATAGGAATGCCACCAACGGGAGATGCGGTCTATAATGCCTTGCATGACGGGAGTAATGGGCTTTAACTGTTATAGAACTGGGTAAACGCCTTTATGCAGTAGAGATGGTCGGCCACGGATGCCGTCTCGCGACAACTGTGCATAGCAAGTACGCCATTGCCCATGTCGACACCGCGGAGAGGTATGGACGAGGCAAGGATATTGCCGAGAGTAGAACCGCCAGCCACATCACTGTGATTGACAAAGCGCTGACAAGGTACGCCCGCCTCACGGCATAGTTCGGCAAAGACGGCGGCACTCACGGCATCGCTGGCATACTTCTGTGCGGCATTAAACTTAATCACAGGACCGCCACCCAGAACAGGATGATTTGTAGGGTCATACTTTTCCGCATAGTTGGGATGCCAGGCATGGGCATTGTCGGCAGACACCATAAAGGATTTCTCCACCGCTACATAGAACGACTCCTCCGTGCCGCCCTGCGCCAAGGCGATGCGCTTGAGCATGCTGGCAAGAAAAGGACTGCCAGCACCCTGCTTGGTCTGCGAACCAGTCTCCTCATTGTCAAATATGGCAAGCACCTGAGTCCTGTCACTCTCGTCTGCAGCGAGAAGTGCATCAAGTCCGGCATAGCACATCGACAGGTCATCGAGACGACCCGAAGATATGAACTCGTCATGCACACCAAAGGTGCAAGCAGGAGTGGCATCGGCAAGATAGAGGTCAAAGTCCAAGATGTCGTCAGACTTTACGTCCAGTTCCTTGCAGATGACGTTCATCAGCATGTTGCCTTTCTCCAGTTCGTCATTGACGATGCCGAGTATAGGAAGCACATCCTTCTGACGACTCAGTTTTACACCGTCGTTAACCTGACGGTTGAAGTGTATCGCAAGATTACTTATCTGAAGCAGAGGTCGCTTCACATGCAGAAGACGAGTCACGGGCGACATGGCATCCTTGCCCCTGACAATCACACGACCTGCTATGGTCAGCGGACGGTCAAACCATGTAGATAGTATCGGTCCGCCATACACCTCTGTGTTGAGTTTCACTATGCCGCCCTCGCACAGCATCTCAGCATTTGGCTTTATTCTGAATGTCGGCGAGTCACAATGTGCACACACCATATGAAATCCTGTCTCGGCAAGAGGTTTCCTACCTATGCGGAAAGCATATATGGAGGAGTCATTCTTCGTGACATAAAACTTGTCGCCGGCACACAACTCCCCTATCGGTTGTGTGGCATCTATATGGCGGAATCCATTTTTGGAAAGTTCATTGGCAATATATTCCGTAGCCAGGAAATTCACAGGCGAAGCGTCCAACTGACGCAAGAGTCGTTGTATCATCAGTCTATTTGTTTGGTTTCTTATTATTTGCCGCTTTCACGGTCAATTCTTTTCCCTTATTCTTGTCAGCCTTAGTATCGGCATTCATGTCAGGATAGGATATGCGGGTGTGGTATATACTCTTCAGTCGTTCGATGAGCGAGAGTTTCGCCATCTCTATGTCACGGAACGTGATAGGACACTCCTTGAAGAATCCTTCTGCCACCTGAGCGTCGATAAGGCGGTTTACCATGTCCGTGATACTCTGTTCGGTATATTCCGGCAGAGAGCGTGATGCCGCCTCCACTGTGTCAGCCATCATCAGTATGGCCTGCTCGCGAGTGAAAGGATTAGGACCAGGATAGCGGAATGGTTCGGGATTGATTTCCTCTCCAGGATGCGCATTCTTCTGCATGATATAGAAGTATTTCGCCATACCCTTACCATGATGCGTCAATATGAAGTCCTTGATTATCTTCGGCAGTCCATAGCGTTCGGCTAAGGCCACGCCGTGGGTGACATGTCCCACTATATACTGTGCACTCTGCGTGTAGGTGAGATTCTTGTGAGGGTTGACTCCCGACTGGTTCTCGGTGAAGAATGCCGGAGACTGCATCTTGCCTATGTCATGATAGAGAGCGCCCGTACGCACAAGCAGGCTGTCGGCACCGATTCTGTTGGCTATGTCGGCAGCAAGATTTCCCACCGTGATGGAATGTTGGAAAGTGCCTGGCGCCACCTCACTGAGTTCGCGGAGCACTCCCTTATTGGTATTGGAGAGTTCGAAGAGCGTCACATCGGAATTGAAGTTGAAGAGTTTCTCCATCAGATACATCGACGGATAGGAAAGCAATACCAACACACCGTTAACAAAGAGGTGTACATACATGTCGGAATCCATCTTCAGCAGTTCGTTGCTCTGCAGGAGTTGCAGGGCGAAATATATCAGAGCACTTGCCACCGTCACGAGGAATGCCGTCTTGAGCACCTGCGAGCGACGTGTTAGTTCGCGCAGGGAATATATTGCCACCATACCTGCCACGAGTTGCACAATGATAAACTCATATTGATATGTCACAGCCACGGCGCATATGAGAATCATCGAGGCATGGCTGATAAATGCCGTGCGCGAATCCATAAACACACGCACAAATATCGGCGCTATGGTGAATGGGATGATATACACGGAGAAGAAGTTGTGCTTCATTATCAGCGACACGATGACGGGGAACAGCGTGATGAGCGCGTAGAGCATGGTCGTGGAGCGCAACTTTTCGAAATAGTCGCGACGGAAGAGATACAGATAAGTCGTGAAGAGGATCATAATCAGACTCACATAGATAATCTGACCGAGAAGCGTGTAGTGTATCTCGTTTTCATTCGAACTGCGGCGGTTTTTCTCCTTCTCCAGCGAGGCAAGCATCTGACTTGTGTGTTCGTCGACTATGTCTCCGCGGTCTATAATTTTCTGACCAGACACCACCATGCCGTTGGACACAGGGATGGAATTGAGCAAGTCCGCACGCTCCGTCTCCGAACGTTTCTTGTCGTATATGAGGTTTGGTTCGATATATTCATTGAGATTGCACTTCTGCAGTATCTGCTTCAATGCGCCAAGTTCGTCGTCGACAAACAACTGTTCATACGCCGTGCGCGTGGAGTACATGTAACTCACATAGCGGCTTTCAGCCTCCTTGCCGCTTACCACACGCACAGCCATGGTGGAGTCTTTCGACAGTTCGGTGTATTCCGACGTACTTATGACACCCGCCTGATACACGCGGTGCAGACGGTTGACGATAATGCGAAGATATTCCGAGGGCAATCCTGGGAAGCCATTGGCATAATCATGCTGAAGTTTTGCCACCTGTTCCTTTTCCACATTCGCATGCAGTGTGTAATAGGGTTGGAATTGGGCGAATGCAGAGTCACGCTCGTGCTGGAGCACCTCAGGTGTCTTATAGACAGGGAAATCAAACTTGGCTATAAGCGAACCGTAGAGCCAAGGCTTACCCACATCATAATGAAATGACTGGCGGTCATCGCGCGGAAGGAAAGCCACGATGACTGCCGTCACACCCAATATCAGTATCGCTATGGTGACAATGTTGCGCCATAGCAAGCGGTTATATTTTTTTATACGCTCCATATCGTGTACGTGTCTATCAGCATTCAGTATGCGAAAATACAAAAAAAATGTACGAAAGAGAAAAAAAAGTAGTACTTTTGCACATATTTACAGAATTGGAGGTTGCTTTCTACGTGGTCAAGGCATAGATGACGCATGATTTACTGTCATTTTGAACTCGCCACAGAAGAAGGGTGGAAGCGGCCGCAACCGTTAAAGGAATATGTCAGAAAGAAAAGTCAGGGTGCGCTTTGCACCG
>CAVKNF010000176.1:0-4045 GCA_963657415.1 bacterium
GACAGCCACTACAATATGGACATCCCTCACACCTTGTGGCTCTGGTATGACGGCAAGACCTATCCTGACGGCACTACCGCTGCCGACGGTGATGGCGGATACTATAGCGTCAGTTCGTGGGACACCACCGACTGGCACTTGGCTGATAGCGAGACGGCACGCATATGGACGGGTGAGGGCATCTTCACCCAGACGGCGGCAGTGTCGGATACTGAGGAACTGCTGTTCTATCGTCCTGTCTACACGCAGTCAAGTCCGTCGAAGGGCTTTGATATTGACGACGAGGATGAGGCTGACGAGGTGAAGACTTCGAAGTCGCGCAATGCCCGCTACTACATAACGGACCGCAGTATCGATGATGCCACAGGCGAGTTGAGCATCCGTGTTCGCGGTCATGTGGTCTACATCACCGGTCTGCAGGGAGGTGAGAACATCACCATCTATGACACCGTAGGCCGCATCTACAACATGGCGCGCGCCACCAGCGAGCAATATTCCACCGCCGTCCCCGCCAATGGCGTCTATGTCATCCGCGTGGACAACACCTCCCAGAAGGTGGTGGTGAAGTAATGAGGGAAGAACCCCACCCCTGCCCCTCCCGAGGGAGGGGTGAAGAATGCAAAGGTAACTATAGGAGGTACAGCGCCCTCGCTGTACCACTCAAGCAAGAATCTCTCAAGAGAGAAATTTCGCTAACGCGAATGGTACGGCGAGGGCGCCGTACCTCCTAAAAACAAAAATATATGAAACCAAACATACACCGAATACTCCTCACGCTGATGCTCCTGATGGGCATCGGCACTATGAAGGCGCTTGCCGCCGACTATCTCTATGTCATCACCGACGGCAATGGTAACTACCTCGCCAATAGCAGTGGCTCGATAGCCAATGCCACCAGTTTTGACCCCAAGACCTGCGTGTGGACTTGTACGGGGAGCAGTAGCGGTAACCTGACCAATAACAACTATTACCTGAACTATTCAAGCAATACATTAACGCTTAACAACAGTTCATCAAGTAGAAAAACATCATGGACTATAAGTAGTAATAATGTGTCTTGTACCTCAGGGCGCAACACCTATTATATATATATCAGCAACAGTTCGTGGTCTGCGACTTCCACTCAAAGTTCTGCATCCAAAATCTACACCGTCACCAAACTCACAACTGATGCCGTGTCATCTATGACCCTCGACTATGATGCTGGACGAAAGAGCAACAAGCTTGGCGAGGGCGAGAATGTCTTCGAGCGTGAGGGCGACTCCCGCGACTATACCATAGACTTGTCCTACACTCCCGCCTACAACACCTACTCATGGACAACCACAGACAATGCTGAGGTGAAATATTACACCTCTTCCGATGACTCTTATATCACGGATACTGCAGCACCCGATGCTATCACTGAGGCTACATCATGCGAATGGAGTTCGAATTATCCCGACAACGTAACTTTCAAAGATGAAGATGAAAGTTCGGCAATGGCCGAATACACGACCAAGTTCTCTACCGACACCAATGTGACCATCACCGCCACCGCCACCATCTCTAAGGAGAAAAGCAGTTTTATGACCACTGAAGTCACCCTGACGGCATCGGACACCGTTAAACTCTTGTCGCACATTTTGCCAGACCTTCAATATAAGGTAGACAGTTTGTCGCTCTATATCGGTCAGACTACGCAGATAACATATAAGGGATATAATCCCTATGATGTCCCAACCGTTACTTACACCTCTTCCAATACCGACATTGCAGAGGTGTCTGCCGATGGCGTTATCACTGCCAAGGGCGTAGGCACAAACGACAAGGATGCCGAAAGTGTGGTTATCACAGCCACCACCCCGCAGACTGATGACTATGAAGCAAGTTCTGCTTCTATCACCATCACCGTGATGAAGCACCCCACGACGATGACCCTCAATTACGACAAGTCCGCCCTTACCTATGGCGAGACGGCGCCTGCCCTTACCGCCCTCACTCTGAAGGACAATGTGGACAACTCTGACATCACTAATGCCTCGGTGTCCTATAGTAGTAACAACACGTGCGTCAACGTGAACGCCTCCACGGGTGAACTCACCATCCTCTCTGCCGGCACTGCCATCATCACCGCCACCTATTCGGGTGACGACACCCACATGAAGGCTGAGGCAAAATTCACCGTCACGGTGAGCAAGGCTACCACCACGCTCTCCTTCGAGCATGACAGTTATCTGGCGCAACTCACCCATCCGAACGAGTTTACCTCGCCCACGGCAACAATCTCGCCCGTGGGTGCAGGCACGGTGACATATAGTTACACCAGCACACCAGCCGACCTCATCACCCTTAACACCTCTACGGGCACAGTGACCCTCGGCACCGAGACTGGTACTGCCATCGTCACCGCCACCTTTGCCGGCAATGACAAATATGAACCCTCCACTGCCACCTATGTGCTCACCGTGAGCAGCAAGGAGTTGCCCGACTTCTCCATAAGTATCGGCAAACAGACATTCTATGTTGATGAGACCACCAAGGTGACCGTCACTACCAACAGCAAGAATGGCTACTCGCTCTCGAGCAGCAATGATGATGTCATCACAGTGGACGAAAACGGCAACGTCAAAGCAGTGGGAGAGGGTAAGGCTTACCTCAACATCATCTCCAAGGAGGACGACACCTATATGGAGATAAACGCGAAGTATGACATCGAGGTGAACCGCTATCCCACGAAGATAACCTTCTCCTATCCGCAAACCTCCTATTACACCGACCATGACGGCAGAATAAATCCGACTGTGGAGGTGCATGAGACGGTACGTAATTACTTGGCAGATACGGAAGGTCTCATATCCTATAGCACAGACGAGAATGATGCGCTGACGGTGGACAGCAAGACGGGTCAGGTGACACTCCTTGGCAAGGACGGCAAGGCTGCCATCACAGTGACCTATGCCGGCAACTACAAGTATGCTCCGCAGACGGCAAATGTCGTGCTGCAAATCAAGAAGGTGGTGATGCCTGGCACCTTCATCCGACTGAAGGATGCCTCGGGCAACTATCTCGCTTCTGACGGCAGCACCGTGGGCGCCTCGTCATCCGATGCCGATGCAAGCAGCATCATCTGGTATGGCGAAGACCGCTCGCTGCTCTTCTATCAGTGCGGACTCTATCTGAAAGATGCCACCCCGTCGCTGGCAGATGTCGTCACCGTGGGCGGCACAGGCACATCGTTTAAGTTTTCCCACAACCTCGACAACTACTACATCAGCGACGGCAAAAGCAACCTCAAGTCGGGCGACAGCGACATCTGGACCATGGAGGAGGCAGAATATCTGCCACTGACATTTGGCGACAAGAGTCATGGCTATGCCACCCTCTACAGTCCCACCGACCTCACCTGTCCTGCCGGCGTGGTGGCTTATTATCCCACGACGCACACCTCGGGAACATCCACTGGCGACTATGTCATCACCCTGCAGAGTGTGACGGGAGGATATATCCCTCACAACACCCCTGTGGTGCTGAAGACAAGTTATGTGGGCACGTATAAGTTTTATATCGTCGACGAGACCGACCACGGCTTTGACGACATCTGGGACGGACTCGTGGGCACCATCCCCGCCATCACCACCGAGTCGGTATATTCTGACTCGCAGTGGCCCTACACCCTGCAACCTCTGAAGTCAACGGAAGCCGTCGGCTTCTATCCATGGAAGAGAGACAAGCACGAGAGCATCTCCCCGTTCCGCTGCTATATCCCCGGCGCGAAGGCATCCAGTGCCAAGTCATTCCGCTTTGTCATGGATGACGACACCGCAGACGGCATCAGCGACATCACCGCTCCCAGCACATCATCCGACGAGTCTGGCATATATTATAACCTCCAGGGCATCCCCGTAGGCACCAGCCTCCAGTCTCTCCCCTCCGGCATCTATATCCAGGACGGCAGGAAAATATTAAAAGATTAAAAGATGAGACCCCACCCCTGCCCCCTCCCGAGGGAGGGGAGGAAGATAGCAATGGTATTCATTAGGAGGTACGGCGCCCTCGCCGTACC
>CAVKNF010000177.1:0-4034 GCA_963657415.1 bacterium
TGTCTCCAGGCATTGCGCAGATAGACGGCATCCTTGAAGGGGGCGTATTCCTTCACCTCTTGCGGATGCGTGAGCGGGAACGAAATTTCATGACGTGGCATGGTGAACTGCTTGCGCAGTCTGCGAGGCATGGTCTTGAGTGATCCCTGGAAATGAGTGGAGTCGTCCGTGACGCCACGGTTGTTGATCATGTTGAGCGAAGGCATAATGGCTATGCCGTCGTGCAAGAGCATTGACGACCAGAAGATGCTCTCGTAGTAAGCCTTGCCACTTGCCCTATGGTCGCGACACATGGGGATGATGTCGCTGCGGAGACTCTTCTCCCTTATCACGCTCTCGACTTTATCCAACTTCTTCTCATCGTCGAGCCAAGAGTAGTCGGCATCCCATGTGTCGATGACGCGTCGCCATGATGCCCAGCCCCATATGCTGAACACCGAGGTGAAGAAATAACTCTCCTTCACGTCAGTCTTTTCTTCAGAGTTGAATCCCGCTATCATCCACACGCGATGGTCATTCTCATATCTGTCGAGGAGTTCCTTGCAGAAAGGGAAGAATGACTGCGACGGCACATCGTCATCCTCCAGCACCATGCACTTGTCGGTCATAGAGAAAGCCCACTTCTGGGAGAGATATTCTGAAGGGTCGCATCCGTAGTTCTTTTCCTGATAGAGGCGGTGCACTTCGCACTCCCAATCTATCTCGCTGTCGTCAACCATCCTGCGGCAAGCCTCTATGCCAGGCATGTCGCGCTCACCGCGCGGACCGTCCTGATAGAGAAACAGTCGGGCAGGGCGTGCCTTCTTTACCTCCGCAAACACCTCTGCGAGATGGTCGGGACGATTGAAAAACAACATCAATACCGATAAGTCTACTTTTGAAGGATTCATTTCGCTTGTTTGATTTTTATTAGGTCTTTCTGCGCAAATATCCACGGCAGGAAATGTGTGCACAAGGCAATGATGGGCACCTCTATGCAGGCAAGCAGAGCCAGTTCCTCCACAGCGCACCATCCCTCAAATCCGTGAAAGAGCATGCGGTTCCAGTTTTTCGGAAAGAGATAGATGAGCGGGAAATGTGTGATGAGCACCACTATGCTGTAGCGCCCGAGATAGGAAATCACGGGCAGACGCTTGATGGCTTTCGCCAATGTCAGCACAGCATATACTCCCAATGCGCCTCCTGCATAGAGAGACAAAATGGATACTCCGAAATTGTTGCTTACATACGAGATTCGCATCTTGCCGTTATACCGTGTGAGGGCGTGTCGCGTTTGCGTGCTTTTGTCGTGAGAAAATGTGTGTTGTTTCTCACGGCATAGCCTGCCACGAAGAATGGCATGGCAGTCAGCACGGTGTGGAGATGTAAGATATGAATGAGGTTTTCCCCTGAGTAATATCCCATCACTCCAAGTGCGCAAACGATGACATATGTCAGCGTGTCGTTGCTTTTCGTTATTGTCTTTATAAGATAAAACAGATTGTTCATCAGAAACAGACATAGCAGAAACCATATAGGGACAAATGGGTACAGCCGTTGCCAGTCGCTATGTGCCGGCACCTTCAGTGGCCACAATAATGTGTAGGCTATGCCGAGCAATGCAAATGGCAGGTAGGGGACAAACAACTTGTTGGTCTTGCGCAACAGGAAATCCACATATCCGCTGTATTTCTTGAAGAACAAACCAGATAGGAAGAAATACAATGGCATGCGGAAATATGTGCCCATATAGAGAAAGTGGCTGCGGTCAGTAAAACCGCGGTTGCTGTATAGTTCCTTCGTGTGCCAGAACATCACCAAGAGTATGCAGAATCCCTTGGCGAGGTCAATCCATTCTATGCGTCTTTTTACTTCCACGTAATTTAATCTTTCAATATTTCCATATTTCAATTTTTCAATCTTTCCACGGTTTCAAGGTCGCTCTTGTATGTCACCTTGATGTTTGTCGGTTCGCCGTCGACAACCTTTATGGCAACCTCTGGCATATACTTCAGCACTATCGAACAGTCGTCGGTGGGGAAGAAGTCAGGGTCTTGCAATGCCAGACGGAAAGCCTCGGCGATAACTCTGCGACGGAAACACTGTGGCGTCTGTGCATTGCGGAGCAATCGGCGCTGTGGTATGCGCGCTATGCTACCATCCTCATGGAGTTCGATAATGGTGTCGGTGGTAGGCACGGCCACATCCACCGCCTCATAATCGGCGAGAGCATTCACGCAGTCGGTGATAATCCTCTCAGACACGAGAGGGCGCACGCCGTCATGGATGAGCAGGTTGTCGTCATCATCAGTGAAAGCCTTTATGGCTGCGAGCGAAGAGTGATAACGCTCTTTGCCGCCCTGCAGGATGTGCGTCACCTTCCTGTATCCGTCATTCTTCACCATCTCCTTCATCTCGTCCATATAGTCGGCACGGCTTACGATGGCTATCTCGTCTATCAGCGGGTGACGCTCGAAGGCATCGATGGTGTGCTCTATTATCATCTTGCCCGCAACCTTGAGAAACTGCTTCGGCATGTCGGCACCGAAGCGGCTTCCGCTGCCACCGGCAAGTATTATCGCTATATTCTTCATTTCCTTATCTTACTGATTACAAATTGTTCGCATTCCTTGAGTATCTGCACCCGGGCTATCTTCATCACGGCATAGTAAGCCACCACGGCCAATACTATTCGTGTCAGCAACTTTATCCACAATGTCTCTATGCCAGATGTCACAAGTCCCACTGCTGTCATCACACCAAGGGCGGCAAGGGCAAAGGGGATGATGTCCTTGAGAAACTGCAACAGGTTGTAGCCCGTGAGTCTCCACACGAATCCGTGCCAGATGAATGTCCACACTATGTTGAGCAGCACATATGCCACCACCATCGTGTGCAGTCCCATGCGGAATATCATCACCATGGTAAGTATCTGCGCCAGTCCCAGTCCGAGAGTCACCCACAGGTAGATACCCGACTTGCCTTTGGATATCACCATGTTTGACAATAGTGTAGACAACGGCATGACAGCTCCGCTGATGCAGAGTATCTGTATCAACTCTGCGCTGGCAAGCCACTTGGCAGTTATGGTGAGCAGGATGAATTCCTTCGCCACGAGACCAAATCCCAATAGCAATGGGAATGCGATGAAGGCAGTGAAGCGCATCATCTTTCTCAGAGCGTTGACCTGACGTCCGCTGTCGCTACGCAAGTCCACTAACACGGGCTGTGCCACTTGGTTAACCATATTCTGCACCAATGAGAAACACTTTACATCCCACTGGTAGGCCTGATTGTAGATGCCGGCCTTCTTCTCTCCGAAGTAATGTCCGAGGAGGATGTTGAGCACATTATTGTTGATGATGGTCGTTATGGATGTAGCGAGAATCTTGCATGAGAAGCGAAACATCTTCTTTACCGGTTCAAAACTGATGTCAGTCAATGTGGGTCGCCACTGGCTGTAGTGCCAAGCCAACATGGTGTATGCCGACACGAAGACCAAACCTTGAGTGGCGAGACTCCAATAGGACATGCCGCAGAAAGCCATCACTGCTCCCACTGTGCTCGACAGCAATACTGCCGCCATACCAGCCTTTGCCTGTTGCTTCGCCCTGAGGTTTTTGAATAGCCAAGCGTTTTGTGCTGTGCCCCATGATGCTATCACTATGCTTAGGAAAGCGTAGCGGCAGAGTGGAATGAGAGCGTCGTTGCTATAGAACCGTGCTATCAGCGGTGCGCAGAAGAACAGTATGGCATAGAGCGACAAGCCCGCGATGATGTTAAACCAAAACACAGAGTTGTAGTCCCTATGACTGGGATTGTCCATATTCGTCAGTGCAGTCTTAAATCCACTGTCCTGCAACGCAGTGGCAACGAGCGAGAAGATGCCTATCATTGCCATCATGCCATAATCCGACTGCGAAAGCAATCTGGCCAGAATGATGCCAAACACCATACCGATTACTTGTTGTATGATGTTGTTCATCCCTCCCCAGAAGAGCCCGTCGCCTGTTTTTTCCTTTAATGTAGCCATTAGTGCAAAGATAGTTATTTTT
>CAVKNF010000178.1:0-4015 GCA_963657415.1 bacterium
GTGCTGCTCGTGTTCCTGCTGCGCACCACCAAGACTGGTTTCGTGCCTCAGGAGGACCAGGGCGTGATGATGATCAATGTGAGCACATCGCCCGGCAACACGCTCGACCAGACCAACAAGACCATCAACAAAATCTCCGGCATCCTCGCCAATCAGGAGGAGGTGGCACACTACAGTACGGTGGCAGGCTACGGTCTGCTCTCAGGTCAGGGCACATCCTATGGCACCATCATCGTGAAACTCAGACCATGGGATGAGCGTAAGGGCAAGGAGCACTCCATCGACAATGTGATGGCACGACTCAACGGCGAGTTCGCAAAGTTGAAGGAGGCTCAGGTATTCGTATTCCAGCCCGCGATGATTCCTGGCTACGGCATGGGTAACTCCATCGAACTCAACATGCAGGACAAGACTGGCGGCGACAAGAAGGTGTTTTATCAGCACGTGATGAAGTTCATCGCAGCCTTAAACCAACGTCCGGAAGTGGCTGTGGCTTATACATCTTATAATATGAACTTCCCACAGATTTCGGTAGATGTAGACGCTGCGAAGTGCAAGCGTGCGGGCATATCGCCGTCGACCATCCTCGATGCTCTGGGCAGTTACTGCGGTGGTTCGTATGTGAGCAACTATAATGAGTTTGGCAAGGTCTACCGTGTGATGATCGAGGCCTCGCCCCAGTTTCGCCTCGACAAGCATTCGCTCGACAACATGTTTGTGCGCAACGGCACGGAGATGGCCCCTCTGAGCGAGTTTGTCACCCTGAAGGATGGCGTGGGTCCACAGGTCTCCAACCGATTCAACCTCTACAGTTCCATTCAGGTGAACGTCAATACTGCCGAGGGATATTCCTCTGGCGAGGCACAGAAAGCCATTGCCGAAGTGTCGGAGCAGACGCTTCCTTCGGGCTACGGATATGAGTTTGGCGGTATGGCGCGTGAGGAAGGCAACAGCGGCGGAGGCAAGACCCTCTTCATCTACGGCATCTGCGTAGTCCTCATCTACATCATCATGGCGTGCCTCTATGAGAGTTTCCTCATCCCCTGGGCCGTCATCCTGAGCGTGCCGTTCGGACTTATGGGCAGTTTTCTATTTGCCAAACTCTTTGGACTGGAGAACAACATCTACCTGCAGACGGGTATCATCATGCTCATCGGACTGCTGGCGAAGACCGCCATCCTTATCACAGAGTATGCGGTGGAGAGAAGGCGCGCTGGCATGGGCATCATCTCATCGGCATTCTCAGCGGCACAAGACCGCCTTCGCCCTATCCTCATGACTGTGCTCTGCATGGTCTTCGGTATGCTCCCGCTGATGTTCTCCACGGGTGCCGGAGCCAATGGCAACTCATCACTCGGCACGGGTGTCGTGGGAGGTCTGCTCATCGGATCCCTGGCATTGATATTCGTGGTGCCGGTATTCTATGTAGTCTTCGAGTGGCTCCAGGAGAAGGTGCGCAAACCTTACAATGAGGAAGCCGACCTGCAGATACAGCAGGAACTCATCAAGAGCATAGAGGAAAAGAACCGCGCGAAGCAAGAATAAAGGTACTTGTCAGGCAACTAAAATCTCCATTCCGTGACACGGAACGGCCGTTTCAAGACACGAAACGGCCATTTCAAGACACGAAACGGCCGTTTCAAGTCTTGAAACGGAGATTTCACCTAACGATAAAGAAGAAATAAGATAAGTCTAAAATGATTTACAGGTAGACACAGGAAATCTTAAAATAGACACATAAAACATATGAACAGAAGGAACATCATATATTCAGCCCTATTGCTCGCCTCGCTGAGCAGTTGCGGCATATATTCGAAATATCATCCCCAGACGGAGGTGAGCGACACGCTCTTCGGCGACTCCGTGCTCAACAAGCCAGTGGCAGAATATGAGGACTCCACCTCGCTGGGATTTATGGACTGGCACGAGTTGTTTAGTGACCCGAAACTGCAAGTGCTCATAGAGCGCGGACTTAGTCAAAACACTGATTATCTGCAGTCTATGCAGCGTGTGGAGGAGGCTCGCGCCACTCTCAAGGCAGCCCGTCTGGCCTATCTGCCGTCGTTTGCCATATCGCCTCAGGGAAGTTTGAGCCGATTTGACGGCAATGGGTCGCAGACCTACTCCATACCGCTCAACATGAGTTGGGAGATAGACATCTTCGGCCGACTCCGCAATGCCAAGCAGCAGTCGAAGGCTCTCTTTGCCAAGAGCCAGGATTTTCAGCAGGCAGTGCGCACGCAGTTGATAGCCAACATCGCCAACATATACTACACTCTGGCTACTCTCGACGACCAACTCGCCCTCTCAGAGAAGACCGAGGAAGACTGGAAGGAGACTCTGCAGACGGCTCGCGCGCTGATGAAGGCGGGACGCTATGACGAGTCGGGAGTATCGCAGATGGAGGCCACACTGCACAGCGTGCATGCCTCAGTGCTCGATCTGAAGAGTCAGATAGCGCAGACAGAAAACTCCATGGCCATACTCCTGAGCGAGACTCCGCGCCACTATGACCGCTGCGATGCGGCAAGCATGCAGATGCCTGAGACTTTCACAGTGGGCATACCAGTGCAGTTGCTTTCGTCGAGACCCGATGTCAGGCAGGCGCAGCGCACCATGGAGTCGGCATTCTATGGCGTCAATCTGGCCCGCTCAGCCTTTTGGCCGTCGCTCACATTGAGCGGAAGCATCGGCTGGACCAACAATGCAGGGGCAGTGATAGTAAACCCCGGCAAGTTTCTCGCTTCGGCTTTGGGTTCGCTCGTAGCACCTTTGCTTACCAAGGGACAAAATGAAGCGCAACTCAAGATAGCCAAGGCGCAACAGGAGGAATCGCGGTTGGCATTCACCCAGACCGTGCTCAATGCGGGAAAGGAAGTCAACGACGCCCTGACGACATATCAGACTGCCGCCGACAAGGAGTCGACTCTCGACGCGCAGATATCTTCGCTGGAGAACGCTCTGCGCAGCACCACCCTGCTGATGGAGCACGGCACCAACACCTATCTGGAGGTGCTGACGGCCCGTCAGACATTGCTCTCGGCACAGATCTCACAGTCGGCAAACCGACTTACAAAGATGCAAAGCATAATAAATCTTTATCAGGCATTGGGTGGCGGACAACAATAAAGTGTCATCACAAATCGTCTATTTTTCATACCTATAAATATTTGTTCACACCCTCAGGGCTGTCTATGAAGTGAGTTCATGGGCAGCCCTACTTTTTTTTATATGTTGGGTTGTGTAAAGCCTACTTTTAGGGTTTTCCCGTCCATACTGTAGGGATTACCCGATGGAGATGTTACAGTCAAGGATTAACTTTGCATCAACTAAAAAAAGCAAAGCATATGAAAAAGACAGTTCTCTTCATCTTGGGCTTCGTGCTTGCAGCGCTGCCCATGTCGGCACAGAATTATAAATATAGCCGTTATTACAACCAGCGTACGGGACATCTCGACTATGGCTATCACAAGAAGTCTGCAGGTGCGGCGCCCTATTATGGATTCAGGATCGGTCCTGCCTTCTCGCATGTGAGTTCTGACGACTCGCGGCTCAATGGCGGCAACTGGCAGACTGGACTCAATGTTGGCATTGTGGCAGGCATTCCGCTCAGCAACATGCAGCCACTGTATCTGGAGACAGGAGTGTCATATATAGAAAAAGGTGGAAAGAAGGACTTGTCTACGGGCAAGAAGATGACTTATGACCTCAACTATCTGGAGATACCCGTGGTGTTGAAATACAAGTATAATCTAGACCCACACTTCTCCATCCAGCCTCAAGTGGGCGGATACTTCGGCGTGGGAGTAAGCGGTAAGATGAAGAATTTTGAGGCGCGCGAGGCTGAAGACTCTTTCTCTGACAACAACTTCCGTAGACTGGATGGCGGTCTGCGCGTGGGATGTGGCTTCTCATATGACATGTTCTACTGCGACCTGACCTACGACATCGGTCTCTCCAACATCTGCCACGACACCTTCGACACATCACACAACGGAAGTCTGCAACTCAACTT
>CAVKNF010000179.1:0-3942 GCA_963657415.1 bacterium
TAGAATGCCTGCCTGTCACGCAGGAGGTCACGGGTTCGAGTCCCGTACGCACCGCAAAGAAGCCTTGAGATTTCCTCAAGGCTTCTTTTGTATTTAGGGCGTACGACGACTAATCATTTATACATAAGAAACGTTAATTAGTTGCTCATTCAGAAAACTATAACTAACTTTACGTTAACAATTAACACCATTACCTTTTTACACGCATGAATCTCAACAAATCTATCTTGGCTATTGCCTTTTGTCTGTTCTCGACAATTGCCGTGGCAGACAATGTCTATGACATCCGACCTGTGCCTCAACTGCAGGAACAACTGCAGGGCAGCGCCACACTAACGGGACAAGTGACCATCGTAGCCGGCAACGCTATCGATGCCTACACTATCGACCGCGCTAAGGAAGTGCTCACGGAGCACGGACTCACTCCTACTGTAGCCCGCAAAGCGATGAAGGGCAAGCACACTCTCTATCTCGGCATCAATGCCAGCAATGACCTTGCCGACCGCGAGGGCAAGCGCTTAGGACTGAAGCGCGAGGTATTCAACACGAAAGGCTATGACCGACACGCTCTCACCGTGCGACAGAATGGTGACGTGGCAGAGGTGGTCATCATAGGCGAAACCACAGACGCCGTGTTCTGCGGACTGGCTTCTCTCGAACAGATGCTCGACCAGACAAAGGACGGCAACCTCGTATGCGTGGACATCTATGACTATGCCAACACTCAATATCGCGGTGTCATAGAGGGCTACTACGGTGTGCCCTACTCTGCCGAGGTCACTGCCGACCTGTTCCGCTTTATGGCAAAGTATAAGATGAACACTTATATGTATGGTGCCAAGAGCGATCCTTACCACTCACAGTATTGGGACAAGGCTTACCCGAAGACCATCACTGCCGAACAACAGGCTGTGGGCATGCTCACCGAGGGCATGATGCGCCAACTCACAGATGCGGCACACAAGACAAAGGTAAACTTCATCTGGGCTATACATCCGGGCAACGATTTCACCGACAAGGACAAGCCTGATGTGCTCGACCGCATAATGGGAAAACTGCGACTCATGCACGACCTCGGCGTGAGACAGTTTGGTGTCTTCGTAGACGATGTAGGCATCCCTTCTGACTCCGCCATGTTGGCTCTCAATGCCCAGCGTCTGACATACCTGCAAGAGAAGATAGACAAGGAGTGGAACGGACGCAAGGCTCTGCCTGCGGATACTGTGAAACCTCTGCACTTCGTACCGCAACTCTATGCCTACTCTTGGGTGAAGCGCGAGCAGGGCGAACGTTTCTTCCAATCTCTAAGCAAGACTCCCGCGAAGGTTTGCATTTACATAACGGGACGTGCCGTATGGACTGTGCCCAACTCTGAGGACCCAGAACTCGTCAGTTCATGGCTCGGACGCGACGTGGCTTGGTGGTGGAACTATCCTTGCAACGACAACGACATGGACAAGATATTCCCTCTCGACATGTATCGCAACTTCGACGATGAGGCTCACATCGACCGCAACGCCACTCTCGACCCGAATATCAAGGGTGTGAACACTCTCATCAGCAATCCAATGCAGCAGGGCGAGGTGAGCAAGATAGCCCTCTACAGCATTGCCGACTATGCATGGAACCGCGCCGCTTTTGACAACAACACATCATGGATGGCATCTCTGAAAGCCATATTCGGCAAGAATGCAGCCTGCGCTTTCCGACTGTTGCCTCTCGTGCGCCACTACGACACAAATAGCGACCTCGCTGACTACATCCGTATGTGGAAGACATGTCCTACAAACCCACAGGCTACACAGGTGCTTATCCGCGAACTGCAGAATGTACAGGCTGACGCAAAGGCTTTGGCAACGATGGCAACATCCGAAAGCGAGTCCGACAGACTGATGTGGACCGAGTTGCAACCGTTTGTAGACAAGGTGGCTGACATGTGCGACATCGCTTGCACTCTCCTGAACCCAAACTCAACGGACGCTCAGCGCCAGCAGGCACGCCAACAGGCAGACGAAATGGATAGCAATGCTAAGTATCAGTTCTCCGTGCTCAACGGTATGGGCAACGACATCAGCCTCTCCAAACGTGAGGCAGAACCATCAGCCAAAGTGTTGCGCCCATTTGTGAAGGAACTCGCGGAAAAGAAGTAAGATTTAGGAGGTACGGCGGCCCCCGCCGTACCATCGCTAACAAGCAGATGGTAGTTATAGTAGGCGAAGCGTCCCCGCTTTGCCCTCCGCTAAAGAAAGATACTCTATTGTTATGGGTGCAGCGGGGACGCAGCACCTACTATGGTTAGCATTGGCTCGCTTGTGACTGGTACGGCGAGGGCGCTGTACCTCCTACTTTACCGCCGTACCTCCTATATAATAATGATACAACAATTTAATCATAATACTAACAAGTAATGAACATCAAAAAGACATTAATGGCTGCGGCATGCATGGCCCTGCTGTTGCCTACTACGTCTATGGCACAGTTTAACTGGCCATACGAAATTAAGGACGGAACTATCGTTACCGAGGTGCCTGAGCGTCCGGCAGGTCAGAAGGATGCACTCAACCTCACCACACCAAAGATTTCTGTGGTGCGCGTAGGTTTTGTAGGCTTGGGAATGCGCGGAGCAGAGGCTATCCGCCGTTGGGTATATCAGGAAGGTGTGCAGATTATGGGTCTCTGCGACCATGAGCAGTCACGCGCGGAGGCTGCCAACGAGCAGTTGCGCAAGGCAAGTCTGCCACCTGCCACTCTCTATAGTGGCGAGGAAGGCTACAAGGCTCTCTGTGAGCGCAATGACGTAGACCTCATCTATATCGCCGTAGACTGGATACACCATTTCCCTGTGGCTGAATATGCTCTGGAGCATGGCAAGAATGTGGCTATCGAGGTGCCTTCGGCAATGAATCTCACCGAGGTGTGGAAACTCATCAACCTCAGCGAGCAGAAGCGGCTGCACTGCATGATGCTCGAGAACTGTTGCTATGACTTCTTCGAACTCAATGCTCTCACCATGGCTCAGAAGGGTCTCTTCGGTGATGTCATCTTCGCTCAGGGCGCTTATCGCCACGACCTCGACCCATTCTGGGATGCTTACTGGAAGAAGGGCGAAGACGACAAACTGGGATGGCGTCTGGAGTATAACATGAATCATCGTGGCGACGTGTATGCCACCCACGGTCTTGGCCCTGTGGCACAGGTGATGAACATTCACCGTGGCGACCGCTTCACCATCCTTACCGCTATGGACACAAAGAGTTTTGCCGGAATAAAGAAGGCAGAAAAGCGTCTGGGACAGAAGGTGGACAACTTCCGTCAGGGTGACCTCACCAACACCATGATACGCACTGAGCAGGGAAAGGTTATCCAGGTTGTACACGACGTGATGACTCCACAACCTTACAGCCGTATGTATCACCTCGTGGGCACAAAGGGTTTGGCAAACAAATATCCTGATGAGGGCATCTCGCTCAACAACGAGAGTCTGAAGAAGGCTGGCATCGAGACCAAGACCAACTATTATGACGGTGAGGTATTCCTCAATGAGGCTGACATGAAGGAACTCAACAAGAAATACGAGAATCCTCTCGTGACAAAGTACACGGCTATGGCAAAGAAGGTGGGTGGTCACGGCGGTATGGACTTTATCATGGACTCACGCCTCATCTACTGTCTGCAGCACGGTCTGCCTCTCGACATGGATGTATACGACCTGGCAGAATGGTGCTCGCTTGCCGAACTCGGCAGTATCTCTATGGACAATGACTGCAAACCTGTGGCTGTGCCTGACTTCACACGCGGTCACTGGAATGACCAGCAGGGCTATCGCCACGCTTTCGCTACAGCAGAGGAAGAGACTGCACAGGAGGCAGCCAACCATGAGTTTACTGTCAACCTGAAGGCCACAGCCGAAAAGGCTTGGAAGAAGTATGACAAGAAGAATGC
>CAVKNF010000180.1:0-3927 GCA_963657415.1 bacterium
AAGATTATACGTCATATATCTCTTTGCTTCATCATGCTTGCACTCCTCGTGGCGTGCAATTATGATGAGCACATAGACACCTACGACGTGGAGGTGACACTCAGCGAGGCACTTGACTCCGTGCCTGTGCAACTGACCAATGGCACGGGTCACATCTTCACGGCCATGACCGATGCCAACGGTGCGGCACACTTCTCGCTGCCTGCCGGTATCTATAGCGCCAATGCGTCGAAGGTGACTGACGATGGATTCTTCCGTAAGGTGTGCAACGGTTCGTTGGCAGACATCGCCATCGGCAGCTCTACGACACACATCTCATTGCCTGTCACCATAACATCCATGCAGACTGCCAACCCCATCGTCATCAAGGAGGTTTACAACGGCGGTTGCCTGATGGACGACGGTTCGGGAAAATTCGCTAAGGACAAGTGCATCATCATCTACAACAACTCGTCAGTGTCGGTGTCACTCGACAATGTAGGCTTCGGTTTCGTGGAACCATACAATGCTGAGGCACCCACACACTCATTCCTCAACGGAGGAAAACTCGACTATGCCGACAGTGACTGGATTCCTGCCATCAATGGCATATGGTACTTCCAGAACGGACAGACATTGCAACCCTACACCGAACTCGTGGTAAACGTGCATGGCGCCATCGACAATACGCTGACTTACAGCAACTCTGTCAACTATGCCAACAGTGCATATTACTGTATGTATGACGTGGAGGCGACGAGCAGCGACGGAGGTAAGTATAGCAACACATCATATTACCCCTCGCCGGCTGATGTCATTCCCACCAGTCACTACCTCAAGGCGGTGAAATATGGCAAGGGCAATGCCTGGCCTATGAGTCAGACATCACCTGCCCTCCTCATGTTTCGCACTGAGGGCATCACGCCAAAGGCTTTCGGTGAGAACACCTACAACATCACCTACCCTACTGGCAAGGAGGGCAACATCGTGTATGCCTGTCTGAAGATGCCACGGCAGTGGGTGATAGATGCAGTGGAGATTTACAACGCCACCTCGCTGGCAAGTTGCAAGAAGCGTCTCACCGCCGACCTCGACAACGGTTACATTGCACTGACGGGCGGTTACGGTCATGCACTTGTGAGAAAGGTAGAGAAGACCGTCAACGGTCATGCCGTATATCAGGACACCAATAATTCGACAAACGATTTCTATGAAGCCGATCATTGCTCTCTTCGCTAGTCTGCTGTGCCTGCCAGCTATGGCACAACGCGACTTCATGCTGACCCAACAGCGCAACGCATGGCTCACATCGGGCAATGCCGCCGCACTGGTGACGCTGCAGGACAGCACCATCTCAAGTGCCTCGGTCGGCTACTCTCACACGGGAGGTGCTCTGCGGTCTATCTCCGAAGGAAAAAGAGCGGATGCACTAGAGGCTGACGTGCGCTCTTATTATCGTCTGTCACCCAAACTCGTGGCTTACGGCAGTATGACTTATGGTTACGCGAACGCTACACAGGTCAACGGCAGCATGTTTATCCCTACGCAGGAACTGATGCCTTTCGACCTGGTGGACGACTCGTCTGACAATGCCGGTGACAAACGCATGGAGACTTTCCACATAGATGGCGCGATAGGATGGACGGCATGGCGCAACTTATCCATCGGTGCAAAGGTGGACTATACCGCCGGCACTTATGCCAAGCACCGTGACCTGCGCCACAGCAATACGCTCATGGACTTGGACGCTCGCCTCAACGGTTTCCTCGCCTTGCCTAAAAATAGCGGCATAGGAGCAGGATTCATCTACCGACGCCGCACGGAGACGATGCTCTTCAAGACGTACGGCACGACCGACCAGATTTACACTACGCTCGTAGACTATGCCAACGGCTACGGTGAGACGGAGATGTTTGGCACCGATGGTTTTACTGACGACAGTCGCGAACTGCCTTTGCTCTCCGAATACGTGGGATTCTCAGCGCAGGGAGCATGGCAACGGTTGTTCCTTGACATGGCCTACACCCACCGCACGGGCTACTACGGCAGACAGTCGCAATACTCTGCCTCGCATGAGCAGCATCATGGCGATGCCTTCGACCTGCATCTGCGCTACGACATTGCACGCAGCACCCAACTGCTGACATGGCTTGACCTGCGCATGAAGACGGAACGCCTCACCGCCGAACGGGAGAACTACCGCAAGACAACGGCTACCGACGGTACTGCGGCTACATACTACGAGTATTTCGAACCGACAAAGATGGCAGACAAGGCGCAGACCTACGGCACGGCAGCGGTAACCGCCTACTGGGAACCTGCAGGCGAGATATACCTCTGGCACGTGAAAGGTGGCGTGGACTACTGGACACGTAGGCAGACAGCATACGTCTTCCCCGACACTCACACCGCCAACCGCCACATCGTGGCTCCCTTTGTCACGGCGCGCCACGGCATCCTGACACACAACTCCTCACTATGGTCGGTGCTACTGGGATGCTCCATGCTCACGGGTAGCGAGGAGCAGTTGGCAGCCAAGGCAGCCGTGTCTTACGAAATGCCTATCCGTGGCACACGCATAAGACCGAGCCTTAGCATTGGCTACGACTTCCGCACTGCCACAGGAGGCGATATGAAGGGGCAGACGAGAAACACGCTCAGCATAACTGCGAGCGCTACATTTTAACAAGCAAACAAATAGAAACATAACATATTTATTAATTAAAACAAAAAGCAATGAAGAAAATTTTTACTCTTATCGTCGCTTGTATTGCTGCTATTTCAGCAATGGCATCAGACGTTGTACAGAATTACACTGGTAACTCGGTGTTCTACCTTCCCGGCAACAAGGAAGCCACATTAACAACCCAGATTAAGGATGTGGTAGTTATTTCAGTGAAGGATGATAAGTACCACTTCACAATCCCTAATTTGATTTATTCCATGCAAGGAATGGATATGATCATCAAGTCATTCACCATCGATGTGGAACAACTCGCCAACATTGGCAAGACTGATGACGGAGACATTTACACCTCATGGGATGAAGATACCTTCACCGCCTCTACAACAGGTACCGACGGTAATGAGAAGACCGTCACTGGTACTGGTTTCAAGGCTATGCTCAATGGCACTAAAGAAAAACTCACACTCGAGTTCACATTCAAATACGGCACGATGCCATATGATATCACTTACACTTGCGACGCATTCCTCACCCAAGACAATGCTTGGGGACTTGTAGGTGAGGGTACAGCAGATTGCCCATACCGCATCTTCGACGATGAGGACTTCGCCGCTATGGCTAAAAACTACAATGCCGAGAGCAACACTGGTAAGGGTCAGTACTTCCTCATGATGAATGACATAGACTTCGGCGGCAGTGCAGAAAACCCAGTGCAGTTGCCTGCTATCGGCAAGAATGCTGACCTTAGTATTGCTAATATGAAAGGCGGTTTTGACGGCATATTCGATGGCGATAACCATAACATCAAGGGCATTTATCACACCAACATCGCCAATGATGCAGCAGGAAAGTACAACGCTCTCTTCAGTTTGACAGATGTCAACGCTGTCATCAAGAACATCCGCATCGACGAGAATAACCACATCTGTGGCTACAACTATGTAGGTGGCATTGTTTCCATCAACCAGGGAACAATCGAGAATTGTATAAATAATGCTGACATCACTGCCGCCAACTTGGATGCTGCCGGCATCTGCGGCTTCATGGCAAACGGCGTTGGTACGATAAAGAACTGCTATAACGCTGGTAACATCACCTCTACTACATATGCCGCTGGTATTTGCTCCGGCTCACAGTCAGGCTCTTCGATTACTTCATACAACTATCTCATTACTTCCTGTAAGAACTATGGCAAAATAGTTTCCACCAATGGTGTGGGTGCTGCAGGTATTGCTGGCTCTTTCTCTGGTGCAATCAAGAAC
>CAVKNF010000181.1:0-3904 GCA_963657415.1 bacterium
CCGCAGTACCAGCCGAACCATTGAAACCCGAAATCCATTCGCGTCCTTTCCAATGGTCTGGCACATACTCGCCGTTATGGGGATCAGTACTCGGGAATATGAAAGCCGCGAGTTTTTCCTGGCGCATCACTTCCCTCAATGCTTCCACTCGCTGTCTTATGATATTGTCCATGATTATATCAGCAAAATTATCAGTATACTCATGTCAGCCAACATTGGCATGACACATCACTGCAAAGATAGTTTTTTTTAGGTTAAAAAAAGATTATTACCGCATAATTACACAATACGTAATGTTTTTTTTATTAATTTTGCGGTAACGGAAGAGGAGGGAATTCCTCACGGAGATTTCCTTCCAAGAAAAGGTAGATACATTAACATCTAATATTAAAGTAATATGAAATTTCTTACAGACGAAAAACTCGTAATCGTTGGTGCCGGCGGTATGATCGGTTCTAACATGGTTCAGACAGCCCTCATGCTCGGTCTTACTCCGAACATTTGCCTCTATGACATCTATGAGCCAGGTGTACACGGTGTTTTCGATGAGATGGAGCAGTGCGCTTTCCCTGGCGCTAACCTCAGCTACACCGTTGACCCAGAAGTAGCATTCACAGGTGCTAAGTACATCATCTCTTCAGGTGGTGCTCCTCGTAAGGAAGGCATGACACGTGAGGATTTGCTGAAGGGCAACTGCCAGATTGCAGCTGATTTCGGTGAGAACATCAAGAAATATTGTCCAGACGTAAAGCACGTGGTTGTTATCTTCAACCCTGCTGACGTTACTGCTCTGACAGCACTCATCCACTCTGGTCTGAAGCCAAATCAGTTGACTTCTCTCGCAGCTCTCGACTCTACACGTCTGCAGCAGGCTTTGGCTCACGAGTTCGGCGTACAGCAGGACAAGGTGACAGGCGCTCACACTTATGGTGGTCACGGCGAGCAGATGGCAGTCTTCGCTTCTCAGGTAAAGATTGACGGCAAGCCATTGTCTGAGATGGGTCTTTCTGACGAGCGTTGGGCAGAGATCAAGCACAACACTGTGCAGGGTGGTTCCAACATCATCAAGCTCCGCGGTCGTTCTTCATTCCAGAGCCCAGCTTACCAGGCTGTAAAGATGATCGAAGGCGCTATGGGTGGCGAACCTTTCACATTGCCAGCAGGTTGCTATGTAAACTGCAGCGAGTGCGGTTACAAGAACGTGATGATGGCTATGCCTACAACTATCGACGCTACTGGCGTTCACTTCACTGCTCCTAAGGGCACAGAGGAAGAGCTTGCAGGTCTGAAGGCTTCTTACGAGCACCTCCAGAAGATGCGCGACGAGATTATCGAACTCGGCATCATCCCTGCAGTAGCAGACTGGTCTAAGGACAACGCTAATCTGTAATCCACAGACAAGAAAAAATCATAGAGGGAGCCACAACGGTTCCCTCTTTTTGTTTTCCCTCACACAAAAGCTTACCCACAAGAAAGCTTTACTTGCACTCTATACATTATTATATATTATATATAGCACGTCAAACGACTTTGACATATGACAATTTCCACATCATAGCATTTGCCATATGACGGAATATTCGTAACTTTGTAGCAAGTTATTCGCAACAAACCAATCAAACATGGAACCCCTCAAACATGAATGCGGCATAGCGATGATTCGCTTGCTGAAACCGCTTGATTACTACAAGCAGAAGTATGGCACGGAGAGATACGCTCTCAACAAACTGTATCTCATGATGGAGAAACAGCACAACCGTGGGCAGGAAGGTGCCGGCGTGGCATGTGTCAACCTCGAGAGCAAACCCGGCACGGAGTATATGTTCCGCGAGAAAGCCGAAGGCAGAGAAGCCATCACAAAGGTTTTCACATCCATCAGCAACAAACTCAACAGCACCGACGACGACGAACCGGAAGAAAAGTCCGCTTTCCTGGGAGAGCTCTACATGGGTCACCTACGCTACTCCACCACAGGCAAAGGCGGACTTAAGTATGTCCACCCATTCCTGCGCCGCAACAACTGGCGAGCAAAAAACCTCTGCCTGTGCGGCAACTTCAATATGACAAATATCCACGAGATATTTGACCTTCTTACCGCGCAGGGACAGTATCCGAGAATCTATAGCGACAGCTACATCACACTCGAACTGATGGGACACCGCCTTGACCGTGAAGTGGAGCGCAATTATGCCATCGCCAAGGAACAAGGACTTGAAGGAACTGACATCACCAACTATATCGATACTCATGTGGATATGGCACGCGTACTCGAGACCTGTATGCCTTATTTCGATGGCGGATATGTGATGTGCGGCCTCACCGGCAGCGGCGAACTCTTCTCCATGCGCGACCCTTGGGGCATACGTCCTGCTTTCTATTATGCCAACGACGAGATTGTGGCGATAGCAAGCGAGCGCCCTGTACTGCAGACCACATTCGACTTGAATGTAGAGGACATAAAGGAAATAGAACCTGGACAGGCTGTCATTGTAAATCAGGCAGGAGAGATGTCTCTGAAGCAGATTGTACCACAGAAGAAATTCTCCGCATGCTCTTTTGAGCGCATATACTTCAGCCGCGGCAATGACCTCGACATACACCGAGAGCGCGAGCAACTCGGCAAGCAACTCCGTGAGCAGATAATGAAAGCCATCGACAACGACGTGGAACACTCTGTCTTCACATATATACCTAACACCGCCGAACTGGCATACTACGGTATGGTGCAGGGCATACGCGAGGTTTCACCCGTTGTACGTACGGAGAAGGTGGTATGGAAGGACATCAAACTGCGCACCTTCATCACCGAAGGCAACTCCCGCAATGACCTTGCCGCACACGTATATGACATAACGGCAGGATCGCTCGTGCCTTACGTAGACAACCTCGTCGTCATCGACGACAGTATCGTGCGAGGCACAACGCTGCGCGAGAGTATCATCCGCATACTCAACAGACTGCACCCGAAGAAGATCGTCATAGTCAGTTCGGCACCACAAATCCGCTTCCCTGACTTCTATGGCATCGACATGCCGAAGATCAGCGACTTCATCGCCTTCCAGGCTTGCGTGGCACTGATAAAGGAACGCGGTATGGAAAAGCTCCTCACCGACACCTACGAGGCATGCAAGAAGGAACTGCAGAAGACAGGCGACGACGTGGAGAACCCCGTAAGAAACATCTACCAGCCATTCACTCCAGAAGAGTTGAACGCCAAAATGGTAGACCTGCTTCGCCCAAGTGACGTAACGACACCTGTAGAGATGGTGTTCCAGAGCATCGAAGGTCTCCACAAGGCCATACCAAACCATCCCGGCGACTGGTATTTCACTGGCAACTACCCCACACCTGGAGGTATGCGACTGGTCAACCAGAGCTTCATCAACTTCATGGAAAGCCAGAAGTAAATTGGTAACTATAGGAGGTACAGCGCCCCCGCTGTACCCTTAGGAGTTACGGTGCCCTCGCCGTACCACGCAAGCAGGATTGTCGCTAACGAAGAGGGTGCAGCGAGGACGCAGCACCTACTATAGAATGCAACACTTCATAGTAGGCGAAGCGTCCTCGCTTTGCCCTCAATTATGATACGACGAGGGCGCCGTACCTCCTATAATTACCAATCGGTTGCTTGTTATCTTGTTGCCGAATAATTATAGGTAGGTTCTATAAATTTCCACCGCAAACTATATTTAATTTTATGGGTTGCTTTTTGTCATCTTGCGGTCTCTTTTCGGTCCAATTCGTTTGCTCGTTCAGTTGCATAGCCCGCTATGCTCCTTCACTCTCAGACAAATTGTCCTCGAAAATAGACTCGCCATATGACAAAGCTAATTTATAGAACCCACCTATAGAAGAACCTAAAACTGGGTTAAAAACAAAGAAAATAGTTAATATATTATAAATC
>CAVKNF010000182.1:0-3828 GCA_963657415.1 bacterium
ATACTGGCACAAAGCAACTTCTCCTCAAGTTTGCCAAGTTTACTGTCGTCAAGTAGAGAATAGGTTTTACATTATCAGAAGATTATATCATGAGAAAATTATTTATCCCTTGCATGCTCGCCGCTGCCGTTTCCCTGTCGTCATGCCATGACAACGAGAGCACCACGCCCACAGACAACGTGATAACGGGTTATGTCACCGAGGTCAACGGTTATGGTCAACCCATTCCGAGTTTCACGCCTGCCGACATGGAGAAGGTGGGATTTGACTATGCCGACCTTGTCGATGTGGAGATAGGTGACAAAGTGAGACTGCATAACGTGCCCTATGTGAGTTCGTTCAACGAGGTGGCCATACTCGGGCCTTCCTATGTCGACTATAACGCGCGCGGCGACGACTATGGGTTTGCCATGCTCAATGGAGACTTCCATTATTACATAGGAGGAGAAGTGGGCGACAAGGTGAAGATGACTCTTTCGAAGAAAGGCGGATACAGCAAGACTTATGAACTGATGAAGTCGGTCTATGCCATAGAACGCCAACCGGGTGAGAGCGCAGAGGAATATGCCAACTTCCGTATGGTCACCACGACGGGCGTTGCCCCCAATGTGCTCTATCGCTCCAGCAACCCTCTCAACTGTGACAAGAATCCTGGGCGCTACGGCGTGGTAGACAGCCTGGCACGCGCGGTGGGGATAAAGACGGAGATAGACCTTGCCGACACGCCCGAGAGTGTGGAGAAATATATGAGCACAGAGGGATATGCCTCGACTTATTGCCCTCAACTGTTTAGGGAAGGCAACACCATAGCCTGCGGCATGATGGCCAACACTTTCTGCGATGACTTCAAGACCCGACTGGGAAAGGCCGTAAAGTTTATGATATCCCACCAGCCTCCTTATCTCATCCATTGCAACGAGGGCAAGGACCGTTGCGGATTTGTGTCCATGCTCTTTGAAGCCTTGGCGGGAGCAAGCATCGACGAGTTGCGCAGAGACTACATGGTGACGATGCTCAACTTCTACAAGATACCCGACTATGGCGAGTCTTACCAGCAACGACAGCAGTTGGCTATCGACCGCATGATTTGGCTCATGTGCAATGAAGAGGCCCTGGCTAACTATCAGGCCATCAAATGGGACGAGATAGACGTTTCTGCCATTGACTGGCAAGGATTTGGTCTCTACAACAAGACCTTCCAGGGAGCCAACCTGCAAGCCGCTGCCAAGAAGTATCTCATGGAATGTGGCTTGAGCGAAGAGGAGTGTGAAGCGCTGCGCAGCATCTTGACGGGTGGGGGCGTATAGTAGGTGCAGCGAGTATTCGCTTGGGAGTGAGCGAGCGTTTGCATGGCGCCTTGCAACGGCTTGCGTGTCCCGTAGCGTTTACATGTGCAAAGTTAAGACATTTGTATTTGGCAACCGTGCGATAGCGTGCGATTGCTTTTTTTTGAACACGAATAACACGAATTATAAATGCATTTCTTTAGGAGGTACGGCGCCCTCGCCGTACCAGCACGCAAGGGAATTAATGCAATCTGTAGTAGGTGCAGCGGGGACGCAGCACCTACTACAGAATGGTAATCATAACCTTCCACTTTCCACTTTCAACCTTCAACTTTCAATATATCTGTCAGAATCTTGTAATTCATCTTCGCTTACGCAAACGGCAAGGATAGGGAAAATCACGTATAGGATGGTTTTCGTATGGCTTTTGGCGCTTTTGAGAGCAAAAGTGACGTGCATTCGGTGCCTTTGCCGAGTCGTGGAAGCACCGGAGCGTCGTTTTTTAATACGTTATACTTCATTTCTGATTGCATTGATTTTGTGGTTAAACTATTGATTGTCAGCCTCGGAGAGGAGAGGCTTGACTGAGTCTTCATTACAATTACAGTTATTACAGTTATTTTTCAAGGGTATGCTTTTCACGTTTCTTACCTATGTATCTATATATAACTATTTAATTATTAATTAGTTATAATACTATAGTAGGGTTGGTTTGCAATATGCAACACTCTTTTTTTTAAATTGTAATAACTGTAATTGTAAGGCTTTGTCTTTATCTCAACTCCTCAGCTACTTGGAGGAGTTCTTCGACGGCGTCGGCGCAAAATCGTCGGAAGTCGTCGTTGGCGCAGCACCTACTATTTTATATCTTTTTCTTTCTCTTTCGGTTTGTTTCCACTAACTTTGCAAAATAATTGCTAAAAAGATAACAGACCGTGATAATAAAGTCATCAGAATTTACCGTCTCGTCGGCAAGGGTCAGCCAATGCCCCAAAGACACCAAACCCGAATATGCCTTCATCGGAAGAAGTAATGTGGGCAAGTCGTCGCTCATCAATATGCTGTGTGGCCGCCGCGGACTCGCCAAGACTTCCGCCACACCAGGCAAGACCCTGCTCATCAATCATTTCATAATAAACAGGGAGTGGTATCTCGTAGACTTGCCAGGCTATGGCTTTGCCAAAAGGTCGAAGACGGTGCAGCACCAGTTGGAGCAGATGATCACGAGTTATATCCTGCAGCGCGAGCAGTTGGTCAATGTCTTCGTGCTCATCGACGTGCGTCATGAGCAGCAGAAGATAGACCGCGAGTTTGTGGACTGGCTCGGACAGAGTGGGGTGCCATTCTCCATCGTCTTCACCAAAGCCGACAAGGTGGGACCCGTGAGGGCACGCCAAAATGCCGAGGCGTGGATGAAGAAACTCGAGGAATCGTGGGAGGAACTTCCGCCATATTTCATCACCTCAAGCGAGAATCGCACAGGCAAGGAAGAGATTTTGGACTATATAGAGAAATTCCTTTAAGAATTTATAGAACACGCCTTTAGAAAAGATGACACCATTTCTTGACGTACAAAACCTTACGAAGTCGTTTGGCGCCCAGGTGCTGTTTCATGGCATCAACTTCAGCGTGGGCGAAGGACAGCGTGTCGGACTCATAGCAAAAAACGGCACGGGCAAGTCCACTCTCATGAAAATCCTCATGGATGAGGAGGGCTTTGACGACGGCAGCATTATCTATCGCCGCGACATCCGCGTGGGATTTCTCACACAGACTCCCGTCTTCGACCCCGAAGAGAGCGTGCTCGACGCCTGCTTCAATCATCATGGCGACGAAGAGCGCATCCTTAAGGCAAAGCAAATACTCACCCAACTGAAAATCACCGACCTCACTCAACCTATGGGGCAACTCAGCGGTGGTCAGCAGAAGCGTGTGGCTCTGGCAAATGTGCTCATCACAGAGCCTGACTTCCTCATGCTCGACGAACCTACCAACCACCTCGACCTCGACATGATAATCTGGCTCGAGGGTTATCTGCAGCGGGGCAACAAGACCTTGCTCATGGTGACCCATGACCGCTATTTCCTTGACCGCGTGTGTGATGTCATCCTCGAACTCGACAACCAGAGCATCTACACCTATCGCGGCAACTATGCCTACTATCTCGAAAAGCGACAGGACCGCATAGATGCACAGCGGGCAGAGGTGGCACGCGCCAATAATCTCTATCGCACCGAACTGGAATGGATGCGCCGCATGCCACAGGCACGCGGTCACAAGGCGAAATATCGTGAGGATGCATTCTATGAACTCGAGCGAGTGGCAAAGCAACGCATAGAGGAGCGACAGATGCGACTGAAGGCTTCCAAGGTCTACATAGGAAGCAAGATCTTTGAGTGCCAGTATGTCAGCAAGACCTTCGAGAAGGAAGGCATGCCGCCGAAGGTCATTCTCAAGGACTTCTACTACAACTTCGCCCGATTCGAGAAGATGGGCATCGTGGGCAACAACGGTACGGGAAAGTCTACCTTCATAAAGATGC
>CAVKNF010000183.1:0-3795 GCA_963657415.1 bacterium
AGTCAGCGAGAATCATCTCGCGCATAGCCACAATCTTCTGGTCATCGAAGAACATGTGCTCTGTACGTGTCAGACCGATACCCTTTGCACCAAATGCGCGTGCCACCTCTGCATCATGCGGAGTGTCGGCATTGGTGCGAATCTCCATCTTGGTGTACTTGTCGCAGAGGTCCATCAGTTCCTTGAAGTCGCCAGAGAGTTCGGCAGCCTTGGTCTGTATCTGTCCGGCATAAACCTGACCAGTAGTACCGTTGAGCGAGATATAGTCACCTTCCTTATATACAGTGCCGTCAATCTCCACGGTCTTTTTCTTGTAGTCAACATTGATTGAGCCTGCACCTGACACGCAGCACTTGCCCATACCGCGGGCAACAACGGCTGCATGCGATGTCATACCGCCACGCGCTGTGAGGATACCCTCAGCAGCCGACATACCAGCGAGGTCTTCAGGAGAAGTCTCTATGCGCACCATGACAACCTTCTTGCCGTCGGCATGCCATACCTGAGCATCGTCAGCATGAAACACAATCTGTCCACAGGCAGCACCAGGAGATGCAGGCAGACCTTGTGTGATAACCTTAGCCTTGGAGAGTGCGAGTTTGTCGAATACTGGGTGCAGGAGTTCATCCAACTTCTGTGGTTCGCAACGCATGATAGCAGTCTTCTCGTCTATCATACCTTCATGCAGCAAGTCCATGGCAATCTTCACCATAGCAGTACCCGTGCGCTTACCGTTGCGAGTCTGAAGGAACCACAGTTTGCCTTCCTGCACTGTGAACTCCATGTCCTGCATGTCGTGATAGTGGTGCTCAAGTTTGTCCTGCAGAGCATCCAGTTCCTTATAGAGTTCAGGCATAGCCTCTTCCATAGAAGGATATTTTTCTACGCGCTCAGCCTCAGAGATACCAGCACGCTCAGCCCAGCGCTGTGAACCAATCTTCGTGATCTGCTGTGGAGTGCGGATACCTGCCACAACGTCCTCGCCCTGTGCATTAATAAGATACTCACCATTGAAGAGGTTCTCGCCATTACCGGCATCACGTGAGAAGCATACGCCAGTAGCGGATGTGTCACCCATATTACCGAATACCATCGCCATGACAGATACTGCTGTACCCCACTCGTCGGGTATTCCTTCCATCTTACGATAGAGGATAGCGCGCTCGTTCATCCATGAGCGGAATACGGCGCAGATGGCACCCCAGAGTTGGTCGATAGGATTTGTAGGGAAGTCCTGACCTGTCTGCTCCTTGATTGCAGCCTTAAAGAGTTGCACGAGTTTCTTCAAAGACTCCACTGAGAGGTCCTTGTCAAGAACTACGCCCTGCTCTTCCTTCACCTTTTCAATAATAGCCTCAAATGGATCAATATCTTCCTTGTTTACAGGTTTCATACCGAGCACCACGTCGCCATACATCTGCACGAAGCGGCGATATGAGTCATAGACAAAGTGAGGATTATTGGTTTTCTTCACCATACCCTCTGCCACCTCATCATTAAGACCAAGGTTGAGGATGGTGTCCATCATACCAGGCATAGAAGCACGCGCACCAGAGCGTACGGAAACCAGCAGAGGATTCTCCACGCTTCCAAATTGGCTGTGCATCAATGTCTCGATATGCTTTACGGCAGCCTCGACATCATCTTTGAGCAGTTCGACAATCTTCTCCTGCCCGATAGCATAATACTCGTTGCATGTGTCAGTAGTAATAGTAAAACCTGGAGGCACTGGTACTCCAATGAGGTTCATCTCGGCCAAATTGGCACCCTTGCCACCGAGAGCCTCGCGCATTTGTGCGTTACCTTCGGCCTTTCCGTTTCCGAAGGTATAAACTCTTTTTTCGTTCATCTTTCTTATTTTAGATTTAAGTTTTTATCTTTCGCAAAGATATATAAAAAGATATTAACCGCAAAACTTTCATATAGAAAATTGCTATGTAGGGATTACATTTTCTAATAGGCAATATTTATTGGCTTGTTTGTTTGCAGATAAGAAAAAATATTGTAACTTTGCATCGGATTTGTGGCAGTGGCATCTTGGCCGTTTGTTTGACAAATTCTTCTAAAGTTCAGTCTTTGGAATGCCGATATGGCTCAGTTGGTAGAGCAACGCATTCGTAATGCGTAGGTCATGGGTTCGAGTCCCATTATCGGCTCCATAATCCGTCAGATTATTTTTCATCCTCGCGGTAATAGCTCAGTTGGTAGAGCATTGGCTTCCCAAGCCGAAGGTCACGGGTTCGAGCCCCGCTTACCGCTCTTGCCGCAACATGTAATCCCCCTATACATTATTATATATTATATAGTGGCAGTATTTCATAGGAGGTACGGCATTTCATAGGAGGTACGGCGCCCTCGCCGTACCTCCTAAAAAAATCCCACCCTCAATTAAGAGAGCGGGATTTTTATTTATTATAAAGTCTACGTCAGATTACTCTGCAGCAGCCTCTGTAGTTTCAGTAGCAGGAGTCTCCTCTGCAGGAGCAGCTGGCTGAGCATTCTCTGCAACAACAGTTACAGGAACCTTAATCTCAACCTCCTTGTGGAAGTGAACGATAGCCTCATAAGAGCCTACAGCCTTGATATCCTTCATAGTGATAATCTTGCGGTCGATATCGAAACCCTTCTCCTTCAGTGCGTCAGCAACTGTAGAAACGTTTACAGAACCGTAAGTAGCACCAGAAGCAGCTACCTTAGCAACGATGGTCAGAGCCACACCCTCGAGAGCCTTACCCTGCTTCTCAGCCTCAGCCTTAGCAGCTGCGAGCTTAGCAGCCTGCTGCTTCAGGTTCTCAGCGAGCACCTTGCGTGCAGACTCAGAAGCGATAACACCCTTACCCTGTGGGATGAGGTAGTTACGACCATAACCACGCTTTACATTTACTATATCATTCTTGTATCCAAGACCGATGATGTCTTCTTTCAGTATAATCTCCATATGTTATCCTCCTTTTCTTATTTCATCAAATCGGTTACGTATGGAAGCAGCGCAAGCTGACGTGCACGCTTAACGGCAGTAGCCACGCGACGCTGATACTTCAGAGATGTTCCAGTGATACGACGTGGAAGAATCTTACCCTGCTCGTTGAGGAACTTCTTCAGGAACTCAGGATCCTTGTAGTCGATATACTTGATGCCGCTCTTCTTGAAACGACAATACTTCTTCTTCTTGACATCAATAGATGGAGCGGTCAAGTAACGAATTTCTGATACTTCTGCCATTGCTTAAGCCTCCTCTTTTTTAGCATACTTGGCACGACGCTTCTCTGCATAAGCAGCAGCATACTTGTCAAGCTTAACTGTGATGAAACGAATTACTTTCTCGTCGCGGCGGAACGCTGTTTCGAGCTTAGCGATTACTGTTGGCTCAGCCTTGAACTCAAACAGGTTGTAGAAACCTGTAGATTTCTTCTGAATAGCATAAGCCATCTTCTTAAGACCCCAGATCTCCTCGTTCACGATTTCTGCGCCATTATCTGTAAGCACAGTCTTGAACTTAGCGACCGCTTCCTTCATCTGATCATCAGACAAAACGGGAGTTAAAATGAAAACGGTTTCGTATTGATTCATACGTGTCTAAAAATAATAATTAAATAATGTTTATATGCTCCATGGACGGCATCACAAGGACACACATTCACACAAAGCGAGTGCAAAGGTAGCAAAAATTATTGACCCACATAAGACTAACGACCGATTAGGTCTACATTATTAACCACTCTTAACAAATAAACCCGAATTATATACCCAATATAACAAAAAAGGTTAAACATTTGCATTTATATACGCACGAAC
>CAVKNF010000184.1:0-3791 GCA_963657415.1 bacterium
GGGTACGGCGAGGGCGCCGTACCTCCTACTTTACACTTCCTATACTGACAACAAACTTCCTTACAAAGACAACAACAAAGAAAGACTTTACAAATGAGAAAACTTTTCCTCACGTCACTAATAGCCTTGTATGCGATGACGGCAATGGCTCAAGTTAACATCCAGTTGAAGTATGACTTCGGACGCAACATATACTCTGAATCGGAGTCAAACCGTCCGAAGGTGATTTCCACCGTAGAGATGTTTCGCCCCGACGCCACTGGCTACACTTATTTCTTCATCGACATGGCATATTTCTCCGACGGCATGGGAGGCACATATTGGGAGATATCGCGTGAGTTTTCCATCAAGAACCTTAAAAGCGGCAACTTTGGCGCTCATATAGAGTACGACGGCGGACTCGCTGTCAACAAATACACGCCACAGTATGCCAGCCGCTTCCAACAAAGTTTCCTCACTGGTTTGTCATACAACTGGCACAGCGCCGACTTCTCTAAGATATTCACCCTGCAGACCCTATACAAGCAATATATTGCCAACAAGACTTGCGATGCCATAGCAAGTTTTCAGGTCACTGGCGTATGGGGCGTCACCTTCGCCCACGGACTGTGCACATGCAGCGGATTTGCCGACCTCTGGTATGGCTACAAGCCACGCTTTGGCGCCGACGGACGGCAGGAGAAGGGACTCGTCTTTCTCACCCAACCGCAGTTTCTGTTTAATGTCATCAACAAGGACAAGCAGAATGGCAAGTTCAGTATCGGCGCGCAACTGGAGGTTTCCAATGACCTCGTCTGGCCTACCGACAGCAAGCAGTCATTCTTCATCAACCCTTCTCTTGCCATGAAGTACACGTTCTAAGTCGGGAGCGACAGAATTAAAAGGCGGGAGCGACAGAATTAAAAAGGAAAGTCAGCTATATGAAATCTATGTTCCAAAGTTTGGAACACAAGTTCCAAAGTACGGAACACAAGTTCCAAAGTTTGGAATATAAGTTCCAAAGTTTGGAACATAACTTTCAAGTAACCGCAAAGACAAATCCGCCTATATTTAATTAGCAGTTATATCTATGGTAACCATTAGGAGGTACGGCGCCCTCGCTTTGCCCATCAAACAAGCAATGGTAAAGAAGGAGGTACGGCGCCCTCGCCGTACCATTCGCAAGCAATATATTACCCAATGGATATTATCAGTTTGAGAGGGTACGGCGAGGGCGCCGTACCTCCTAATGTTGCAGCGGGGACGCTGCAATTACTATGAATACATATATAAAAAGCGACAGGTGCAACGAAGACGCTGCACCTGTCGCTTTATTATTCTAAAACTCCGAAAGAATAGCCGTTGGCAATGAGCCAGTCAAGACTCTCAGGGAGGGCTGTATGGAGTTTGTCAATACTCTTGAGGGAATCATGAAAAGTGATGATACTGCCGTTGCGCGCATAGCGCTTGATGTTGTTGACCACATCGTCGGCAGTGAGCAGACGCGAATAGTCACGCGTGACGAGGTCCCACATCACCACCTTATACTTGCGGCTGAGCCATGCATACTGCGATATCTTCATCCATCCGTGAGGGGGACGGAAGAGATGCGTGTGGAGTATCTCATCCGCCTTTCGTATGTTGTTCATATAGGTGTTGATGGAATGTTTCGCTCCGCCCATATGATTATAGGTATGGTTGCCGATGGCATGACCTTCAGCTCTCACCCGCTCGAGGAGTTCGGGATAGCGGAAGGCATTCTCACCTACCATAAAGAACGTGGCTTTGATGCCACGTTCTCTTAATGTATCCAATATGAAGGGAGTGGCTTCGGGAATAGGACCGTCATCAAAGGTGAGATACACCTTCTTCTCCGTACGGTCCATTCGCCAGTAAGCCTTAGGATAGATCCATCGCAGCCATTTGGCTGGTTGCTCAATAATCATATTCTCTTAGAGTTGTCCTCCTTTGCTTTGGTAAAGGTTCATATAATTATTGAGGATAGCCTCTTGTTTCTTAGCAAGACTCGGGTCAACGAGGTCGCTCACGTTGAGCACTTCCTTCATGATATACAACTGTGTGAGGATATCATTCTGCGACATCTCAAAGTTTTTGCCGTCGAGACCGAGATACCATGTGGCATACTGTGAGGCCATTGTCCACACTTTGCTGAGGGCTTCCTTGGCTTTGGCCTTCTGACCAAGCAGAGCATAAGCCTTTGCAATGTCGTTGCCGCCACTCATGTATTCCATAGGGATGTTGTAGTCAGGCAACTCCTTGTTGCACTTCTCGAGCACCTTTAGAGCCTTGTCGTTCTTACCCTCGGAGATGAGAGCCAGGGCGAGTCTTGCAAACAGGCGACGATGAGTGTAGCACATACGCAAGACAGTCTCGTCTATATAGATGCCTGGAGTGTTCATGCCGCCATAGCGGTAGCGGTTCATCATGTTGTTGTAGGTCTTCTCTGTGTCGAAGCTCTTGCCAGTATTTCTTGTAGTGAAAGGAGAGATACGGTTGGCAAGACCCTCGAGGATGAAGTTGTCACCGAGGTTCATGTAGTTGTCCTCACCCACAGTCATGGCCACATATATAGGACGTGTCCAGTTGGCATTGCTGATGAGTTCGAGCATCATGAGGTCACCCTTGTATAGATAGCGCTTGCCGCTGAGCGAGATTACCATCTTGTCGGGTATGGTGTCGCTTGCCATCATCATGCCACTCTTTCTTACGGCTTCTTTGTCAATCTTCACGTAGACAGTGTCTGTAGGTATGACGTGCATGTCCTTGTCCGTAGTGTTGAGCACCCAATGCTTCATGATGTTCTTGAGTTCAAACGGATCATCACCAAACTGAGCCTTTGCCTCTTCTGGGTTTTGCTTGTAGTATTCGATGAGTTGCTGCTTAAGTCCAGGTTTCACCTCCACCATCTCGTTGGTACCAGAACAGTAGTTGATGCGCTCCCAGTTGATAGGCAGACTCGGCGAGTCATAAGCCGGACGGCGCATCTGGTCGATATACCAGTCGGTCTGGAGGTATGACAGGTTGCAGACACGAGCATCGGTTCTCACGCCCTCCACATCCTGGTTATACCACAATGGGAATGTGTCATTGTCGCCATTGGTAAAGATGATAGGATTACCCTTGTCAGGCAGAGTCATGAGATAGTTCTTACCGAAGTCACGACAAGAGTAACGATTAGAGCGGTCATGGTCGTCCCAGTTTTGTGATGCCATCTGCAGAGGCACGAGCAAACATACTATGGAGCACAAGGCTGCGAGCACGGTGTCGTTGACCTTCACGTTGCCGAGATATTTGTTGAATGCTTTCTTCAGGAGGTCTATGATAGCTGCCACACCGATACCGCACCAGATAGCGTAGGCATAGAACGAACCTGCATATGCATAGTCACGCTCGCGTGGCTGCGAAGGTGTCTGGTTGAGGTAGATGACGATGGCAAGACCTGTCATGAAGAAGAGGAAGAATACTACCCAGAACTGTCGTATGCCACGCTTGCCACGGTAAGCCTGCCAGAAGAGTCCGATGAGACCGAGTAGCAGAGGCATGCAGTAGTAGACATTGTGTCCCTTGTTGTCCTTGAGGTCTTGTGGCAACTTGCTCTGGTCGCCCAGACGTGCGTTGTCGATGAAGGAGAAACCTGTCAGCCAGTTGCCATGCTCAAGTTCACCATTGCCCTGACGGTCGTTCTGACGTCCGGCAAAGTTCCACATGAAGTAGCGCCAGTACATGAAGTTGCACTGATATGACAGGAAGAAACGTAAGTTGTCTATCTGTGAAGGTATCTTCACCATGAC
>CAVKNF010000185.1:0-3760 GCA_963657415.1 bacterium
TTATGTCAACGCCACGCTGCATCAGTTTGGTAACAATCTGTTGCTGTGATGTTCCTGCTTTCTGCTCCTTGACCGCAAACTGCAGCACCTGATCGTCGGTCATTGATGACTGCGCCATGGCACCCAGACTGACAAACACTCCTAAAACTATCAGACAAATGTATCTTTTCATTTTCTTGAGAATATTCTATTTTCGTTTCACACACTATCATCTATGTCAGCAAGCAATTACCCGCCACCATATTATATATAACTACATTTCGCACATTTTATTGCAATATCAGTCATATATTTAATTTACAATGCTGCTGCGATTCTTCTTACTTTGGCAAGTTTGGACATAAAGGAAGTGTCTTTCCTTGTCGACTGGATGTTATATCTCATCTGCATCTTCAAAAGAGGTTCTGCATTCACACCCAACGCAGCCTCAAACAGCAAGGCAGTCTTTTCAGTCAGAGGTCTTCGTGCATTCAGTATCTCATTCAAAGCAGAGTATGCTATCCCTGTTTCTTCTGCCAATTGACGTTGGGAAATACCACGATACTCGATTTCATCCTTCAGCACTTCTCCCGGATGTGTAGGAAATGCAGGAGTCAACTCATTTGCCATCATCATTGTTGAAGTCGATTTATTCATATTCTAATTCTTTTTCCTAATTATTTGTAGTGATTAGACAAATCCGTTATGTTACATATAGTAGCTATAATTTGTCCATCCTCAAATTTCTCTTCAAATTCAATTCTATATTGGTCATTAACCCGTACAGAAGATAATCCTTGCTTATCCCCCTCCAATCGCTCATAGTTTAGAGAATTATACTTCCACAACCCTTGTATATTTTCTTCCGAAATCATAAGATCTATTACACGAATATATTTCCTCACTATCTGCGGTTGGAAACGATGTTTTTTTATCAGACTTACCTGAACTATACAGTTCACATAAATAATCTTCTGCGAAGGTTACAATCATTGCTTTGTGCTTTGCATTTGTAAAGTTACTAATATTTGCCCGATATTCACAAATTTTGTGAAGCCTATTAAATAATTCATGCGATAATCTTGTTCAAATCCGTCAACGCACGGTCTTGTTCGCACAAAAATCATTATACTGAGTGGTATAACCGTTGAACACGTTGATGTCCACCTCTCCCTTGATGCCACTCACGCGCCCGTCGGGACACAGTTGCCAGTAGGTCAGTTTCACGTCGGGCTTATACTCTCCGTAGCGTGCTATCCACACCATATAGTTATTTTTGATATAGGGAGCCGCAGAGAGATATTTGTTGACAAACTGCTGACCGACATAGAGTATAGGGCGGCAACCTGTTTTCGCCTCTACGATGTTGAGCCATGTCTGTATGCGCGCAAACATTGCCGACACGCCTCCCATCTGGGCAATCTGCTTCTTAGTGGGTTCCACGTCAAGCACGGGAGGGAAGTCACCTTTTCTGAAATGGCTGTGCTTGAGAAAGAAGTGGGCCTGAGCAGCGGCATTCGACCGACAGGAGAAGAAATGATAACTGCCCACACGCAGTCCGTGTTTGCGAGCCTGCACGTAGTCATTGGCATAAAACTGGTTACGGATTGTAGTGCCCTCGGTAGACTTTATATATATGAACGAGACTGGAAAGTTGACCGCCCCATCTACGCGCTTCTTACTAATGGTTCCAAGGCTGACAATACGGAGTTTGTTCCAGTCGATGCCATATCGGCGACGTTTTATCACATGTTGATATTTAGATATGTCGATGCCATATATTCGGTCGGTACTGTAGACCACACGTTCACCCAAGAACCTATCTGACCGCCATTCGCCAGCACGCAGGTGCTTCATCGTTGACACCTCAATGCCGAACGCGTTGCGCTCATCTCTCTCCCAATGTCCCTCATAATAAATACCATCTACAGAAAGATAACTACCGTGTCCTTGCGCCTCTCCTTTCTGTGACAACTGACCACGATACACACCCGTGGAATCCACACGCTCGCCACTGACCAGTGTGTCAACATTCCATACACCTTCTATTTTCCTTCCATGTACATCCACTATTTGTCCATGACCTTGCCTGCGCCCTGCTGACCACTGTCCTGAATAGACCACGCTGTCACCAATATATAGTATGCCATAGCCAGAAAACTTTCCATCCTTGAAACCGCCACAATATGTACTGTCCTTACACACGTATTTGCCGTTGCCGCACTGCTTGCCGTTCGTCCAAAAACCACTATAGCGTGACTGGTCATGACCTGTCCACACGCCGTAGCCGTCAGGTTGACCGTCGGTCACCTCACCTTCGTAAGTGCCGTTCATCCAAGACATTGTACGCTTGCCGCACGCCGTTAGCAGCAGAAGTACCATTGCGCCTGCAATTACCAGATTGCATAAACGTTTCATTGCGCGCCTCCTTTCTTCAACGAGGATGATAAAACATCGGCCGATACCACATGTCCGCCACAAACCAAACCCAAGAAACTACCGTTGCGACTAAACACGGGCGAACCATCGGGTACCAATAACCGCGGCATATCCAGCCTACCATTATCGTCCACAATATATCCCGAAGTCAATGAAGCCTCACTTTTCGCGGCGTCAAAGGCAGGACCATTAATGCCACCATAGCCCACGGCAAACACTTGGTCTCCCTTACTGCAACACCATGACAGCCATCTGTGCAAGGACTGCGAACAGATCTCATCTGTAGATTTACCGTCCTCTGTCTGTAGGAGCGCAAAGCCATTTCTGTCAGACTGCGACAGCATACGGCACGGAAGGCGCACCAACTTTCCTTTTTCGTCACGCGTCAGCAGTGAGAACTCCCTCACAGGCACAACCTCTACCTTTGCTCCATGTCTTACTCCACGCAGCAAGGCCAGTACTTTTGACACAGAATCTCTATCATGGCAAGCCTTCACGACATATGTCGACACCAAGTTATAACCCTCTTCCTGCACATTGTGCACGTTAAGGTAATAGTCCATCTCTAAGACTACATGTGCAATAGATTTTTCCGTCTCGACCAACCTGTCCTTTTCACGTTCCAACAGGCGCACGCCCTCTCGATTTGCAAGAGTACACAAACTGTCGCCACGACTTGGCATATGAACCACCATGCGACCTTGGCAAAACGGCCAAAGCATGCTCGAACGCACCCAACAAGCAGACAAAAAGTTCACCTTTGATATGTTTGCAGCCACGGTGTCAATACGCTCAAACAAGGTATCTCGAGTCAGGGCACTAAAACAAAAAAGCCTTTTGCCGTCAACATTTACCGAATAATACGACCGGCACTCCACCAACGCCACACTGCGCAACATATTGTCACGCGACGCTGGCAGATAGGACAACGTCGTCAGAATCAACAACAAGGCTACTATGACTATAGAGAGCCACAACGCGAAACGCCTCACCGAAGTTTTTGAAATATTCATTCTTCCTTATGATGGGTTCTATAAATTCCCACCTTATACCTTTTTGCCAATAAAATTGCAGAGCGCAAATATAATGCTTTTTGTAGGAAATGACGAAAAAACATCCGAAAATGTTGTTGCATCAAAAACAAATCATTAACTTTGCCACGCTTTACACAAGGCATCATCATGGGGTTGACTGGATTTGACAGCAGGCCGAGATGGTATGTAAGCATGCGGAGCGTCGTTGTCTTGCTCCTAAATATCAGGCTTCAACAAATTAATTGGCGAAAACAATTACGCTCTCGCTGCCTAATCGAAGTACAGTAGATTACTGGCTTAATTCCGTC
>CAVKNF010000186.1:0-3723 GCA_963657415.1 bacterium
GAACCGCCGATAAACTCGCGCATCAATGATGTGCGTGGTATCTGACTGCCCCATATCGGTTTTATGCAGCGCAGAAACTGTAGTAGTTTCTCCGCTATGCGATATTCTCTGGCATCAGTAGGCACCTTCTCGAGCACCTTTTCTGCCTTCGGGCGCAGGGCTGCAAGTTCATAGAGCATGGAAGTGTCGAAGATGGCGTCAGCCTCTTTCATGAAAGGAAGTATCCACTTCTTCTCACCGCGTCTTACTGAACCCCAGTTGGCTATGGTCTGCTGTGCCGATCTGCCACGTGTCTGATAGTCACGGCTTATCCTGCGGAGCAGGCGGTTGGCAGTGGTAGGTATCCAGTGCTGACCGTCGAGAGAGATTGGACTCATCGGTGCAGCGAATATTTTGTATTTCCTTTCCGCTGGTATCTGTTGCGTGAGCATAGGGTTGAGGGCGTGGATACCCTCTATGACGAGAATCATGTCAGAGGTGAGAGTGAGGCTCTCGCCGTCATATTCGCGCTGTCCGGTAGTGAAATTAAATGTAGGCAACTGCACCTCCTTGCCGTCAATAAGATTTTGCAAGTCCTCATTGAAGAGTTTCAGATCCATGGCCTCTATTGTCTCAAAGTCGAGATTGCCGTTCTTATCGCGTGGAGTATTCTGCCGCTCCACAAACCAGTTGTCGGTGGAGAGCGCCACGGGATGCTTGCCGCATGCCATGAGTTGTATGCAGAGGCGCTTGCTGGTGGAAGTCTTTCCACTCGACGAAGGTCCTGCTATAAGCACCATCCTCACATTTTGTCGCGAGGCAATATCCTCGGCAATGCGCACGAGACGCTTTTCCTGTATGGCCTCAGTGACGAGTATCATGTCGGAAGTGTGACCCGAGTCGATGACACTATTAATATATGACACCGTGTGTATTTTCTTCTCCTTTATAGTCTTGTAGTCGTGGACTGCATATACATTCTCCATAGTTGTTGCCTTTTTATTATTTACTTTAGTAGCAATTGCAAAAATACAACTATTTTTATGTCATCAACACGATGTCAAATGTTTTTTTTCTTAATTTTGCAAATGTTACGGCAATATAAGACAGCAACTGACAATGAAACAGCAACTGAAGGAAAAGATAAAGGACGACAGCAAGACGATGCAGTTCATAAGGTTTGGACTCAACGGAGTCTTTGCCACCGCCATCCACTATGGCGTATACCTGCTGTTGCAGCAATACATCAATGTCAACATAGCATATACCATAGGCTATCTCGTCAGTTTTGCCTTCAACTTCATCATGACCTCCTATTTCACATTCCAGTCACGTCCGTCGTGGAAGAAGTTTATAGGTTTCAGCGGGAGCCATGCAGTAAACTATACCATAGAGATATGTGTGCTCAACCTGTGCATATATCTCGGCGTAGACAAGACCATAGCACCAATTCCTGCCATGATGGCAGCCGTCATAGTGCAATTCACCATTCTCAGGTTCGTATTCAGCAAAAAGAAACAATAATCCATATATTACTTGGATGATAACACATTAATTACTATCTTTGCCTAAAACAATCAAAGAAACAATGACATTTACAACATCTTCTGCCAACGAAATCTTCAATAAGGCAATCAACGACTACCACCTGATAGACAATATAGACACTCCGATAAACAATCCCTATGACACTGGCAGCATAGAGAGCCAACTATATCAGAAGTGCTGGATTGACACCGTGCAGTGGCATCTTGAGGATATCATCCGCAACCCGAGCATTGACCCTACGGAGGCTCTGCTGCTTAAGCGCCGCATTGACAAGAGCAATCAGGACAGAACAGACCTTGTGGAAATCATTGACTCTTACTTCCGCACAGAGTTTAGCGACGTGACACCACTTCCTGATGCCACCATCAACACGGAGAGTCCTGCATGGGCTATAGACAGACTGAGCATTCTCGCCCTGAAAATCTATCACATGAAGGAACAGACAGAGCGCAAGGATGCCAATGAGAGCCACATACAGAAATGTCAGGCTAAACTTGACGTGCTCCTCGAGCAGCAGGTGGACTTGTCGACAGCCATTACCCAACTGCTTGACGACATCAGCAAAGGCAAGAAATACATGAAAGTGTATCGCCAGATGAAGATGTATAACGACCCTGAGACAAATCCTGTGCTCTACAAGAAATAAGTCTTGGAAAAAATTCTCATTATCAGATTCTCCGCCATGGGAGACGTGGCGATGATGGTGCCGGTGGTGAAGTCTCTCGCCGAACAGTATCCGCAGCTGAACATTACTGTGCTCAGCAAACCCTTTGCGAGGTTTTTCTTTGAGTCAATGGCACACAATGTGCACTTTATGGCGGCAGACCCCAATACAGAACTTCAGGGCATAAGTCAACTCAATGTACTGTATAGAAGGCTTATAGCCAAAAACTTCACTGCCATAGCAGATTTTCATGACATACTGAGGACTAAATATCTCAGATTGAGATTTAATCTGGCATTCTACAAGACAGCACACATCAACAAGCACCACTCGCAGAGACGAAAACTCACAAGAGGGTGCAACAAGATAATGGAGCAACTGCCCACATCTTTCGACAACTATGCGGAAGTGCTCCGTAAACTCGGCTACCCTATAGAAGTGAAATTCCACTCCATCTATGGCGAAGGCAAAGGAGACTTCAGTGTCATTGCCGACCGCATAGAGAATAAAAAGGATGGAGAGAAGTGGATAGGAATAGCACCTTTTGCAGCGCATAAGGGTAAGATATATCCTGCGGAAAAGATAAAGGAAACTGTCGTACTGCTATTGAAACGACTCCCTGACTGCCGCCTGTTCTTCTTCGGCAACGGTGAAAAGGAGCATCAGGTGATAGCGCAGATGACAGCCCTCGATGCAAGATGCATCAACGCATCGGCAAGACTCGATAATCTCGGCGAGGAACTCATACTGATGAGTCACCTTGACACTATGCTCTCCATGGATTCTGCCAACATGCACCTGGCATCGCTCGTCGGCACACGCGTCGTGTCAATATGGGGAGCCACACACCGCTATGCAGGATTTCTCGGTTGGAATCAAAAGATGGATGATGCCGTGGAATTGGATATGCCATGCAGACCATGCAGCATATTCGGCAATAAAGAATGCAAATATGGCGACTACCGCTGCATGGATATTCCTGCGGAAAAAGTAAGCGATAAGATTATAAGTACATTGTAATATGGTGGGGGTTATAAATTCCCACCATATTATTATATAATAGGGTAGTAAATCGTAATATTATACCATTTTTATATAAGTATTAATGCACAATATATAGGGTCGTGTGCAAAAAAGCCTTGTTTTTACACTAAATATTTGTCCGTATGGAATTTATTTAGTTACTTTGCAGACGATTTTGAAACTGAAACTGAATATTAAACAAATTAAAGTACAAGCATTATGTCAGAAATTGAATCTAAAGTTGTAGCTATAATCGTTGACAAACTTGGAGTAGACGAGGCTATCGTAAAGCCAGAAGCATCATTCACAAACGACCTCGGTGCTGACTCTCTTGACACAGTAGAGCTCATCATGGAGTTTGAGAAGGAGTTCAATATTTCTATCCCAGACGACAAGGCTGAGACCATCGCTACTGTAGGCGACGCTATTAGCTACATCGAGGAGAATGCAAAGAAGTAATATTAGAATAACATACTTCTGATAATAAATGGTTTATAGCGTACAATCAT
>CAVKNF010000187.1:0-3705 GCA_963657415.1 bacterium
CCTACTATGATTACTATTGCTTGCTATGGGTACAGCGAGGGCGCTGTACCTCCTAATAATTACCATCTAATATTTCAATATTTCCATTTTTCAATATTTCCATATTACATGGCGAGGGCGCTGTACCTCCTACTTTAGCTTTTAAATCTTTTATTTACTTCTTATTATACACAAAATATGGATTATTTTGTGTAAGTTTGTACATCCAAACTCTATTATAAAAAACATGAACAAAACTGCAACCCTGATTCTCTCTCTTGCTCTTGCCTTGCCCGCCGTGGCACAAGCACAACAGACAAAACTCTCCTATTGGTTTGACACACCAGTCACTCTGCGCGGACAGGCCATATGGTATGGCGGCAACCCCGACATGTGGAAAGGCGAAAACAAACCCGAATCGGCTGGCGACACAGCCAAGAATCCAGACTCCGACTGGGAGTCGCAGTCGCTGCCTATAGGCAACGGTAGCCTGGGCGCCAATATCCTCGGTTCGGTGGAGGCAGAGCGCATCACCTTCAATGAGAAGACTCTCTGGCGCGGAGGACCCAACACAAGCGCAGGAGCTGCCAGCTATTGGAATGTCAACAAGCAGTCGGCAGGTGTCATCAAGGACATACGTCAGGCTTTTGCCGATGACGACTGGGACAAGGCGGCACTGCTCACAAAGAAGAACTTCAATAGCGAGGTGCCTTACGAGTCGTATGCCGAAAAGCCATTCCGCTTCGGTAACTTCACCACTGCAGGCGAATTCTATATAGAAACAGGTCTCAATACCTTGAGTATGAAGAACTATCGCCGCTCGCTCTCGCTCGACTCGGCACTCGCCGTGGTGCAGTTTGACAAGCAAAGCGTGCACTACAAGCGCGAATATTTCGTGAGCTATCCTGCCAACGTTATGGCTGTGCGCTACACGGCTTCACAACCTGGCAAGCAAAACCTCACATTCTCCTATGCCCCCAATCCCGTGTCAACGGGCAATATGACTGCAGTAGGAAGTGACGAACTGCTGTGGAATGCACGCCTGGACAACAACCAGATGCAGTATGCCATACGCATAAAGGCCATCAACAGAGGCGGCACGATTGACAATAGCAACGGCAAGATAACCATTACGGGTGCCGACGAGGTGGTGTTTCTCATTACTGCCGACACGGACTACAAGACAACCTTCGATCCAGACTTCAGTGACCCGAAGACTTATGTCGGCGTGGATCCTCTGGCTACAACATCCGCATGGATAAGTCAGGCTGCTGCGAAGGGTTACGGCAAACTGCTCGATGAGCATTATGCAGACTACTCCCACCTCTTCAACAGAGTGAAACTCAATATCAACAATGCTACGCTTGCAGAGAATGACGTTCCTGTAAACGAGCGACTTGCACGATATCGTAAGGGGCAGAAGGACTTCTATCTTGAGGAACTTTATTATCAGTTTGGACGCTATCTGCTCATCGCTTCTTCACGTCCAGGCAACATGCCTGCCAACCTGCAGGGCGTGTGGCACAACAATGTGGACGGACCTTGGCGCGTGGACTATCACAACAACATCAACCTGCAGATGAACTACTGGCTGGCATGCCAGACCAACCTGCAGGAGTGCGAACTGCCTCTCTTTGACTTCATACGCGGACTAATAAAGCCGGGCACTGTGACGGCAAAGTCTTATTTCGGTACACGTGGATGGACAACATCCGTGTCGGGCAACATCTTTGGATTTACCACACCGTTGTCGAGTGAAGACATGTCGTGGAACTTCTCCCCATTTGCCGGACCATGGCTCGCCACTCATGTGTGGGACTATTACGACTACACACGCGACCGCCAGTTTCTTGCCACGACAGGATATGATATTATAAAAGGTAGTGCCGACTTTGCTGCCGACTACTTGTGGCACCGTGCTGACGGCGTCTACACGGCAGCACCTTCCACCTCGCCTGAGCATGGACCTATCGATGAGGGTGCCACGTTCGCACATGCTGTGATACGCGAAATTCTCCTCGACGCCATAGAGGCAAGCCGCGTGCTCGGCAAGGATGCCAAGGACCGCAAGGTGTGGGAAGATGCTCTCAAGCATCTGGCTCCCTACAAGGTGGGACGATACGGACAACTCATGGAGTGGTCGCGCGATATCGACGACCCAAAGGATGAGCATAGACATGTCAACCAACTCTTCGGACTGCACCCGGGACGCACCATCTCGCCTGTCACCACGCCAGATCTGGCAAAGGCTTCGCGAGTAGTACTCGAGCATCGTGGCGATGGTGCCACGGGATGGTCTATGGGATGGAAACTCAACCAGTGGGCACGACTCCACGATGGCAACCATGCCTACACGCTCTATGGCAACCTGCTCAAGAACGGCACACTGGACAACCTCTGGGACACTCATGCTCCATTCCAGATAGACGGCAACTTTGGCGGTACGGCAGGCGTCACCGAGATGCTCATGCAGAGTCATATGGGATTTATACATCTGCTCCCTGCTTTGCCCGACACTTGGGCACAAGGAGATGTTACGGGCTTGCGTGCCAAGGGTAACTTCACCGTGGATATCCATTGGAATGGCGGAAAACTCGACAATGCCATAATTACCTCCGGTTCGGGCGGTAAGTGCGAAGTGAGATATGCTGGCAAGAGTATTACCTTCAACACCAAGAAGGGCAAGACTTATAAGGTCACCTTCACGGATGAGTTGAAAGTTGCAATGTAACCTAAGGAGGTACGGCGCCCTCGCCGTACCACTCAAGCAAGATTACCTAATTGATATTACTCGCTTGCGTGGTACAGCGAGGGCGCTGTACCTCCTATGAAATGCAGGTATTCATAGTAGGCGAAGCGTCCTCGCTTTGCCCTCCTTAAGGTAGAATATTAAAGCGTGAAAGGGTGCAGCGAGGACGCAGCACCTACTATAATTACCCCGAAACGCCCTGAAGGGGCAACTGAATTACTTTTCCTCATATTTTCTTTAAGAGAATTAGGAAATGCAATTACTTTTACTTAATTTTGTCATTGATAAGAAGATATAGATATGGATAAGATAAAAGTTTCAGGCGAGTCAATCAATTCAGAACTTGCGGTATTCCTTTTTAAGGATGATGATGCTTTTATAGCATATAGTCCAGCGCTCGATTTGTCAGGCTATGGCAAGACTGAGATAGAGGCGCGAGATTCTTTCAATATCGTTTTGAAGGAATATTTTGATTATGCCACTAAAGAGGGCACTCTATATCAGGATTTGAAGAATCACGGATGGAACTTTAAAAGTCATGAAGTTGAGACACCAAGGATTTCGGTGCTTGTCATGAACAATGGCGAATTGAGTAATATTCTTGATAAAAAAGATTTCAAGAAATATAATGAACCCATCACTGTACCTGTTTTCGCGTGAACACTTATAAGTTAAGTAATATTTCCCTAAATGATTTTCGCGATTTCCTTCTTTCTGTTGGTTGTGTCAAGGTAAAGACAGAAGGCGGTCATGAAAGATGGGTTAAGCCTGGACTGACTCGACCGATTATAATTCAAACGCATATTTCTCCTGTTCCTGAATTTATTGTGAAGAATACTCTAAGAAATTTAGGAATGACCAAGTCGCAGTTCTTTGACTATTATTATAGGTGAGTTCTATTAAAAGAACTGATTGCTCTTCAGCTTTTGCAAATATGCTGTCATCATCAACAATCAAGGAAATATCTGCTAAACTTG
>CAVKNF010000188.1:0-3676 GCA_963657415.1 bacterium
CCTCCTGAGGCACGAAACCAGTCTTGGTGGTGCGCAGCAGGAACACGAGCAGCACTACGGAAGCGGCAAGTCCCACCCAAGCCAGCCAGCGGTGGTGGAAGAAGAACATCACTCCGCGCTTGTATTTTCCCATCACGGCATTGAATGAAGCATTGTATGCCGCACGTATTCTCGCACTCAATCCCTTTGTCGTGGCTATCTCCACGCCGTCGACAGTCTTCGACGGTCTCATGAGCATGGCGCAGAGGGCTGGGCAGAGAGTGAGGGCGGAGATCATGGAGAGACCTACGGATGTGGCCATGGTGATGCCAAACTGGGTGTAGAAGATGCCCGACGTGCCGCCCATGAATGACACAGGGATGAAGACGGCCATGAAGACCAGCGTGCATGAAACCACGGCCATACTCACGTCGTGCAAGGCGTCGCGGGTGGCGAGATAGGGCGACTGGTAGCCGGCATCAAACTTGGCCTGCACTGCCTCCACCACCACGATGGCGTCGTCGACCACGGTGCCGATGGCAAGCACGAGGGCGAAGAGTGTCAGGATGTTGATAGAGAATCCCGCCACTATCAAGCAGGCAAACGTACCTATCAGGGACACGATGATGGAGATGGACGGGATGAGCGTGCTCTTGAAGTCCTGGAGGAAGAAATAGACCACGAGGATCACGAGCACGATGGCTATGAGCAGTGTCTCCACCACCTCGTGGATGGAGGCGAAGAGGAAGTTGTTGGAACTGTGCATCTCTATAAACTCGCAGCCCTTAGGCAGAGCCTTCGACATCTCCTGGAGTTTTGCCGTGATATTTTGGTTTACCTCCGTAGCGTTGGCACCCGCCACCTGGAAGGTCATGAAGGTGACGCCAGGCTTGTGGTCCACCTCGCCGTGGAAACTGTAGGACAAGCGTCCGAGTTCTACCTCAGCCACATCCTTCAGCCGGAGCACCGTACCGTCGTCATTGCTGCGGATTACCATGTTTTCAAATTCAGTCACACTCTTCAGTCGGCCGTGATATTTCAGAGTATACTGGAAAGTGTTCTTCGAGTTTTCTCCGAGTGCACCCGTAGGCGCCTCGATATTCTGTTCGCCCAAGACCTGAGTGACGTCCGACGGTTGGAGCGAATACTGCGCCATGAGGTCGGGTTTGAGCCAGATGCGCATGCTATAAGTATCGCCCAACTCGAGCACCTCACCCACGCCGTTGATACGCTTTATTTCCGGCACCACGTTGATGTCGAGGTAGTTGGCGAGGAATGTCTCGTCATATTTGCCGTCGTTGCTCACGAGAGCGCCGATCTGAAGGAAACTGTTCTGCTGCTTCTGCGTGGTCACACCGATCTTCGTCACCTCCGACGGCAGCAAGCCCTGCGCCTTCGACACACGGTTTTGCACGTTGACGGTAGCCATGTCAGGGTCGGTGCCCTGCTTGAAGTAGACATTGATCTGAGCCGTACCCGAGTTGGTGGCAGTGGAGGTGATGTAGAGCATATTCTCCACACCGTTGATGCTCTCCTCCAGGGGCATGATGACCGACTTCATCACGGCGTCGGCATCGGCACCCGTATATGTAGCCTCCACACGCACCGTAGGAGGCGCGATGTCAGGATACTGCTCCACGGAAAGACTGAATAGCGATATTAGTCCCACCATCACTATCAGCACGGCGACGCATATGGCCATCACCGGCCGTTTGATAAATATGTTGCCTTTCATTTTATTTCCTCTCCTTCCTTAACCATACCTGCTCCCTCACTTACTATGACATCGCCAGGATTGAGACCGCTCTTTACTATGAATGTGCTGCCGTCATCCACATCTTCCACTTCGATGAGTTGTGCCACAGCCTTGCCGTTTACCAACTTATATGCTATGCGCTTGTCCTGTTGCTGCACCGTGGCCGACTGCGGTATGACGATGCAGTTCCTTCTCGTGGAAGGGATTATGACATTGCCCGAACCGCCACTGTTGAGTAGTCTCTCGGGATTGGCAAACTCAGCCCTCAGGGTCACGGCGCCAGTCTCGGCACTTATCACTCCGCTGATGCTCTCCACCTTACCCTTGTGGCCATACATCGAGAGGTCGCCCAACTGCAGGCTCACCTCTGGCATGTTCTTTATGGCGGCATCCTTCGATCCGTATTGGCGCACGAAACTCAGCAACTGCTTCTCCGTCATGGAGAAGTAGACATACATCTGCGAATTGTCTGACACTGTGGTGAGAGGCTTTGGCATGGATGCGCTCACGAGCGTGCCCACACGATAGGGCAGCACTCCCACGACACCATCCGAAGGACTGCGCACCTCGGTGTAGGACAGATTGTTGCGGGCATTGGTGACCTGCGCCTTTGCCTGTGCCAACTGAGCCTGCGCAGTGTGGTAAGCATTCTCGGATGTCTGCAATGTGAAAGACGAAACTACCTTCTGGTCAAAGAGTTCCTTGTTACTATCATAGGTGAGCTTAGCGGATGCGAGCGAAGCCTCGGCAGCCTTCTCCGTAGCCACGGCATTGTCGAGAGCCGCACGATAAGGCACTTGGTCAATGACGAAGAGCAGTTGGCCCTTCACGACCTTGTCGCCTTCGCGCACCAGCAGCCGCTCTATCTTGCCCGAGACTTGAGGATAGATGTCGATGTCCTGCTTACCCTTGATGGAAGCGGAATAACTCATCGACAAGTCCTTGTCAGATTTCCTCACGGTCATTGTTTTGTAACTCGCTTTCGCTACTTCCTCTTGCTTCTTCTGCTGGCAAGAGGTGGTAATGGTCATGCCTAATGCCACCATTACGCAAATGATAATTCTCTTCGTTGTCATCGTATCTTATTTACTTTTATCAGGTGTCTCATAAGAGAGACTGTAAATCTGGCGCAAAATTACCAAGACCGCAGGCTTATGCAAGAAAAGTTATAGGTACACAACTTGTCAAAATAGGAACAAGTGTACGTATGCGATATATTTGTTCCTATTTTGAAAATATTAAGATATCCTTTGCTTTGCCACTAATTCTTTATTGCTACTTTTGCACCAACCTAGGAGGTATGGCGCCCTCGCCGTACTACTCAAAGGAGAATATCGCAAGCGAGGGGTACAGCGAGGGCGCTGTACCTCCTATGAATACCATCGCTCGCTAGCGATGGGGTGCAGCGAGGACGCAGCACCTACTATAGAATGTTGCATTTCATAGGAGGCGAAGCGCCCTCGCCGTACCACTCAAACAAGCGAATGGTAATGTAGTAGGTGCTGCGTCCCCGCTGCACCCTCTCAAGAGAATGCGCCCCGAAGGGGCAACTTCAACTCAGCCCAGGGCAGAGTTGCGAAGCTTTGCGGAGCAACGGCACCCTGGGGAATGATGCAGATAAACTAACTTGCGCCCTGTAAGGGCAGCTACATCATCTCCTGCCAGATTAAAGCAGTTGCCCCTACAGGGCGCAGGGGGGGAGAGGCATACCTTTTACCCAGGGTGTTGCCCTGGGCTATATTCAGTTGCCCCTTCGGGGCGCTCTTGCTAGCGATGGTGCAGCGAGGACGCAGCACCTACTATAGAATGCTGCGTTTCATAGTAGGCGAAGCGTCCTCGCTTTGCCCTAGGATATAATAAAACTTATAGAAATGAATATAATAGATTGTGAACAGGTGATGGTGGGCGGTGTGGCGGCTCAAAAGGATGTGAAGATGGACA
>CAVKNF010000189.1:0-2448 GCA_963657415.1 bacterium
ATATACGATTGGCCTTATTTTACAGGAACAAAAAAAGTGTGGAGAAGACTACCCTCTCCACACTTTTACTATTTATTGAATGAATAAATGACTGATTGTCATTTACATTCTATATATCTATTCAATCTTGGCTTAAGCCTCTGTTGCGTCAGACCAATCCTCTTTTGACTTGCGGATATAGCTCTCATAACGAAGTTTAGCCATTCTTTCTGTTGCAGCGAACAACTCGTCAGCCTCGTTAGGGAATGCTTTCTTAACTGACATGAAACGAACCTCATGCATCAGATAATCCTGGAACAAGCTCCAGTCTGGCTCCTTAGAGTCGAGAGAGAATGGATTCTTGCCTTCCTTAGCCAACTCTGGATTGAAACGCCACAACTGCCAGTAACCACATGCAACGGCACGTGCTTCCTCTGCCTGACTACGACCCATACCGCCCTTTATCTTCAAACCATGGTTAATACATGGAGCGTAAGCGATAACGAGTGATGGACCAGGATAAGCCTCTGCCTCACGGATAGCCTTCAGACACTGTGCATTGTCTGCACCCATAGCAACCTGGGCAACATATACATAACCGTATGTTGTAGCTATCATACCAAGATCCTTCTTGCGTACTCTCTTACCGCGTGCTGCAAACTGAGCGATAGCACCAAGCGGAGTAGCCTTAGAAGACTGACCACCAGTGTTAGAGTAAACCTCAGTATCAAGAACGAGCAAGTTTACATCTTCGCCAGAAGCGATAACGTGGTCAAGACCGCCGTAACCGATATCGTAAGAAGCACCATCACCACCGATAATCCACTGTGAACGCTTAACGAGATAGTGGTCAAGAGTCTTAAGCTCCTTGCATACCTCACATCCAGCAGCAGCACCTTCCTCGATAAATGGTTTTAGCTTGGCAGCAGCAACCTTAGAAGCATCAGCGTCTTCCTTAGCAGCCATCCATTCCTTTGCAGCAGCCTTATAGTCGTCAGAAGCCTTTTCGTTAGCGATTACCTCGTTAAGAAGAACCTCAACGCGCTCCTTCATCTTCTTGTTACCAAGAACCATACCCATACCGAACTCGCAGAAGTCCTCGAACAAAGAGTTGTCGAAAGCAGGACCCTGTCCCTTTTCGTTTGTTGTATATGGAGTAGAAGGAATAGATGCTGAATAGATTGAAGAACAACCAGTAGCGTTAGCTATCATCTGACGATCACCGAAGAGCTGAGCAACCAACTTAACGTATGGAGTTTCACCACAACCAGAGCAAGCTCCTGAGAACTCGAACAATGGAGTTGCGAACTGAGAGTTCTTTGGATTAGACTTGATATCAACAAGGTCTTGCTTTGTCTTAACCTCTTTTACAAGATAATTCCAACCTGCAGCCAAGTCAATCATCTCCTTAGCATCTGGGTTGTAAGGAACCATCTTAAGTGCCTTCTCAACCTCGCCTGTATCTTTGTTCTTTCTGCCTGGACAAACATCAGCACAGTTGCCGCATCCAAGACAGTCAAGCGGAGACGGCTCGATAACGAAGTGCATGCCCTTCATTGCTGCAGGAGCCTTCATCTCGATAGTGTTTCCATTGAAGCCTGCGAGTTCCTCGTCTGTAAGAACGAATGGACGTATAGCTGAGTGAGGACAAACGAATGCACACTTGTTACACTGGATACAGTTCTCTGCATTCCAAACAGGAACGAAAGCCTCTACACCACGCTTCTCATAGGCGGCTGTTCCGTTCTGCCAAGTACCGTCTATCGTACCATGCTTAACGAAATCTGAAACCTTGAGCAAATCGCCTGCCTGCGCATTGATAGGACGAACAAGTTCCTTAACAAATGCTGGAGCATCATCCTGCTTTGCCTCATCGTCAGCGAGGTTAGCCCATGCTGGATCTACTGTAAGCTGCTTGTATTCATTACCGCGGTCGACAGCCTTGTAGTTCAAGTTTACAACATCCTCACCTTTCTTGCCATAAGACTTAACGATGAATTTCTTCATCTGCTCTACAGCGAGCTCTACGGGGATAACGCCTGTGATACGGAAGAATGCACTCTGGAGAATAGTATTGGTACGGTTTCCGAGACCAATCTCCTGAGCAATCTTAGTTGCGTTAATTGTGTAAACCGTGATATTGTTCTGTGCGAAGTAACGCTTTACCTTGTTAGGCATAAAGTCAACAAGCTCCTGTCCCTCAAAGATAGTATTCAACAGGAATGTACCATTCTTCTGCAAACCACGTGTAACATCATACATGTGGAGGTAAGCCTGTACGTGGCATGCTACAAAGTTTGGCGTATTTACCAAATATGTAGAGTGGATTTCATGATCACCGAAACGGAGGTGAGAACATGTGAAACCACCAGATTTCTTTGAGTCATAAGAGAAGTATGCCTGGCAATACTTGTCGGTGTTGTCGCCAATAATCTTTACAGAGTTCTTGTTAGCACCTACTGTACCGTC
>CAVKNF010000189.1:2458-3655 GCA_963657415.1 bacterium
CGTCGGCACCAAGTCCGTAGAACTTAGCCTCAAACATACCTTCGCCACCCATAGGAATTTCGTCTACCATAGGTAGAGATGTGAATGTAACATCGTCAACGATACCTACTGTGAAATGATCCTTAGGCTCTGGCAATGCGAGATTGTTGAATACTGAGATAATCTTAGCAGGTGTAGTATCGTTTGAACCAAGTCCGTAACGACCACCAACGATAACCGGCTTGTTCTCAACATTGTAGAACGCATTCTTAACGTCAAGATACAATGGCTCAGCATCAGCTCCTGGTTCCTTAGTACGGTCAAGTACAGCAATCTTCTTGCAAGACTGTGGAACAGCTGCGATTAAGTGTTTAACGCTGAATGGACGGAAGAGGTGTACGCTTACCATACCAACCTTTTCACCCTTAGCTGTCAGATAGTCGATAGCCTCGCGAGCAGCCTCTGTAGCGGAACCCATCAAGATGATTACACGCTCTGCATCAGCAGCTCCATAGTAATCGAACAAGTGATGCTCACGACCAGTAATCTTACCAAGCTCCTGCATGTAGTGCTCAACGACCTCTGGGAGTTTGTCGTAATATTCGTTGCGAGACTCGCAGTGTGTGAAGAATGTTTCTGGGTTCTCAGCAGTTCCGCGTGTTACAGGACGCTCTGGAGTAAGAGCACGGTCGCGGAAACGCTTGATGTCAGCAGGATCTACCAACTTGGCAACTTCATCCTGATCGAGACATTCAATCTTGTGATACTCGTGAGATGTACGGAATCCATCAAAGAAATTGATGAATGGGATATCACACTTTAATGTAGCAAGGTGAGGAACGGCAGAAAGATCCATAACCTCCTGTACCGAACCAGAGCAGAACATTGCGAAACCTGTCTGACGACAAGCCATAACGTCCATATGGTCACCGAAGATACACAAAGACTGTGTAGCGAGTGAACGTGCTGAAACGTTGAATACGCAAGGAAGCATCTCACCTGCAATCTTGTACATATTGGGAATCATCAACAACAGACCCTGCGAAGCGGTAAATGTTGTTGTAAGTGCACCTGCCTGAAGAGAACCGTGTACAGCACCTGCTGCACCGCCCTCAGACTGCATTTCTTGTACGCTAACAGTCTGCCCCCAGATGTTCTTGCGACCTCTTGCAGCCCACTCGTCAACGTGCTCCGCCATTGGGGATGACGGTGTGATAG
>CAVKNF010000190.1:0-3539 GCA_963657415.1 bacterium
GAGGGGAGGAAGAAATGCAATTCATAGTAGGTGCTGCGTCCCCGCTGCACCCATAGCAATTGAGCATTTATCTTTAGCGAGGGCAAAGCGAGGACGCTTCGCCTACTAAAGAATGCACTTGTTATAGGTCGCGATAATGAACAAAGTGATAAATTCAAGAGATTTAAAGTTTTTTACAAATAAAACATTGCTATTATCGCGATAAATAATAGTATCTTTGCAAAAATGCCTATGCATTACCTATATAATAACTAACATAGCGCCCCGTGAGGGAGAGATTCTGCAGATGAAAAATTACACCAGACTATTCATGTGGACGATGTCCGCCTTGCTGACCATCAGCCTTCTTGCCAGTTGCAGACAAGGGAAGAAGAAGTATGTCATCGGAGTGTCACAATGCTCTGAAGACTCTTGGCGCAAGAAACTCGCTGAGGAACTGGACCTTGCCACTTATTTCTATGATGACGTGAGTGTGGAACTGCGTCTTGCCAATGACAATGTCAATCAGCAGCGCGCGCAAATCAAAGAACTTATAGACAAGGATGTCGACCTTCTCATCGTGTCGCCACAAAAGAGGGACAGCCTGTCGGATGCCATCAGTAAGGCGACGGAGAAGGGCATCCCCGTGGTACTCTTCGACAGGGTAAACGAGATGAAGGAGTTCACGGCATTCATGGGAGCGAGCAACAATACCGTGGGACGACTTGTGGCTGACTATGTGGCAGAGGAACTCGGTGGCAAGGGATGTATCGTGGAGATAGCGGGCGAAAGAGGATCATCACCTGCAGAAGAGCGCCATAAGGGTTTTCGAGACCAGTTGAAGAAATACCCCGGACTGAAAGTCGTTGGCTATGAGGAAGGCAACTGGAAACAGTCGTCGGGAGAGAGAAGTATGAAGCGCATACTGAAGTCCTACGACGGGAGGATAGACTGCGTATTCGGTGCCAACGACCGCATGACACTGGGCGCACGCAAGGTGATGGAGGAATACAAGAATGCACACAAGGACTGGCAGGTAAACCCGGAGAAGACAGTCTATGTGGGCGTTGACGCGTTGCCGACACCGGGTGGCGGACTGCAGGATGTCAAGGACGGACGACTCACGGCATCGGTGATATATCCCACCAATGGCGGTGCCCTCATGGCGCTTGCCGTGAGCATACTGCGGGGCGAGAGTTACGAGAAGATAAACAAGATGGAGACAACAATCGTCACGGCCGAAAACGTAAACCTCCTGCAGTTGCAATATAAGGAGATAGAACAGCAGAACAGTCACATAAAGGCCATGCGTAGCCGCATAGACTCCACGATGACAGAACTGCAGAAGGAGCGTCTCGTGATGTGGTGCATCATCCTGATGGTGGTAGTGGTGTGTGCTTCGCTTGCCTTCACGGTGCGCATGCTTCGCACTAAGCACAGGCTCAATGAGACTTTGAGGCGGAATATCAACGAACTGAACCAAGAAAAGGAGACGGCAGAGCGACAGCGTGATGAATTGGAGGAGCAACGTGACAGATTCCTCGATGCCACCACAAAGAAGCAGACCGACGAGGAGGCGATAGAGGACGGACCAATGCCGAGGAATGAATTCATAAGCCACTTCTATGAATGTCTCGACCGTAGGATTGGCGATTCAGACCTGTCGGTGGAGGACATCGGCAATGAGATGTGTCTCTCGCGCGTGCAATTATATAGAAAGGTGAAGGCTCTCACGGGAAGGACTCCTGTGGAGATAGTGCGTGAGGAGCGTCTGAAGCGTGCCGACAAGATGATGAAGGACACATCGCTGAGTGTATCCGAAATTGCCTATCGAGTAGGTTTCTCCTCTCCGTCATACTTTTCCAAGTGCTACAAGGATTTCTATGGCCGACCGCCTTCTGCACGAAAAGAGTAGGAGGCGAACGCCTTCAGATATTCTATCCATTGGTCATTGGTCATTTTAGATACTTTGTCCCAGTCAAATCCCCAGTAATAGGTGAAATCGGAGCCTGGATGGTAGATTGCTGTGCCGACGATGTGATTTTCCATTTCTGTTACTTCGTCAATGCCTTCGGGACGCACAATGGCAAGACGTGCCAAGCCGTTGCCTTCGCCTTGGGTAGGACTGGCATATGTGAAGAATCGTTTTGACTCATCGGCATAAAACGCTGATTTATCACGACGCGGAAATCCGAACACAATCTTATGGTCCGTTGTCAACCCCTTATATCTGACTGTGCATTTATTGAGATGCGATCCTTTGGTGAGTGAAATCTCACGCTCCTCGACTACAGTATCCGTGCCTATCTTCACAGGATTGAACTCAAGTCTGGCACGGAATACTTCCGGACCATTTTCAAGAATTTCGACCTCACGATAACACCACGGAAAAACGATGGAGTCATTTTCAATCAAAGCCGCTACGCCTGCACCGAGAGTCGGACCGACGGCAAAGCAGTCCATGCCCTTGCCATGGTCTATATGATAAGTGAAACTGTTCTCAAACTCCTTGGCTGCTGCCTCTGAGGTTTTCCTAAGTTCGCGCACCTTTGCCCAATTGGCAGGCGAGCACTGCGCTCCATAGAGAGTGTCGAGAACAAGTTCGCCGGGATATTTGAAGAAGAGGTCGTAGCCGAAAGAGCGTTCCCCGTTGCGCTGAGTCGCAGGGCCGTAGACTCTGAAAGCCACAAGATCATTTTCCCATGAGAGATCATCGTTGCGTTCAGGATAGACTCTTCCTTTGCACACAGTTTTCGTCGTGTCATGTTTGGCTACATAGACTGGTTGCGTCTGTGATGAATTCGCAGCCTGAGTGCCTATGGCTGTTCCAAGAAATAAGAATATACAGGAAGCAGTTTTTATGATTTGATTGTTCATAAGATTCGTTTTAGTGTTTAGACAGTATCCCTTGTCGTTATTGTTACTTATCTTATGCAAAGATAATACTTTTACCCAAAATAGTCAGTTGTCTTGATAATATTTTCTTTTGGTAGTGTAATAAACGTGGTAGTATTATAAATAGGTGGGAACACTTGAGAAGAGGGCGCAGTGTCCACTTTTGTTGCATTAGATGCCAAAAATGTTGCATTGGCAAAATTTTTATAGTCGTTGTAACATCTTTTTCATATACATACATAATGTACATATAACTTTGCGCCCAGAAAGAGTTGCAGTGATGCAATAGCAGAACATAAATAGTTAGTTATAATAGGTTTAGGTTGTTAGTTAGTTTATGGTTACAGACAGCGGTCTGTGTTTTATTGAGGTGGGAAGATTGATTTCGGGATAATGTTTCTGAGACAGAAACTATCCCATAATAACAACACAAGAACAAACATACCAATCTTTACATCACTAGTTTTGCGCCCTGCAAAGAATGATGGAATTGCTCCATTGTCTTTGCAGGGCGCAATTTTTGTTTACTCCAAAAAGCATCTACGTCCATTGCTAAACGCACCTACGTGCATCGCCCAACGCACCTACGTGCATCGCCCAACGCACCTATGTGCATCGCCCAACGCACCTATGTGCATCGCTCAGCGCACATACGTGCATTGGTA
>CAVKNF010000191.1:0-3506 GCA_963657415.1 bacterium
AGTTTATGCTCAATGAGCACGACATCCGCTTGTCTACACTAGGGCAGGTGGTGCGCGGCACTTGCTATTATCCCTGGGACCAGTGGAAGGAGATGATGCACGAGCGCATCCGTCGTCTGGAGCACCTCCACTAACTCAATGCCATCAACCACGACGGTGGGCACGGAAATGTGACCGCAGAGGAAATATCGCACGGATAATTTGCTATTTCGTATTATTTACACTAATTTTGCGTAAACTAATATGATTATGCCTATGCAAGCAACATGTCATCTGTCAGTGCTGCTCAATGAGCAGGCGAAGACATACGGCGACCGTGAAGCCTTTCTCTATCAAGACTTCGGCGAGAAGGAATGGAAGAGCGTTTCGTGGAAAGAGGCGTCAAAGCAGACACAGAAAGTGTCTAACGCTATGTTGAACCTCGGGATAGGAGTACAGGAAAAGATAGGCATTTTTTCGCAAAACTCCCTCCAGTATGTATATACCGATTTCGGTGCTTGGGGCGTGCGTGCATGCACTGTGCCTTTCTATGCCAATGCGAGCGAAGAGCAGATACAGTTTATGGTCAACGATGCCCACATACGCTTTATCTTTGCCGGTGAGCAGGAACAGTATGACAAGGCACGCCACCTCTTCTCAGTGTGTCCTTCTCTGGAGAAGGTTATCGTCTACAGCAAGAAGGTGCGCATCTCCACACATGACCCAGTGAGCGTCTATTTCGATGACTTCCTGAAGTTTGGTGAAGGTCTGCCACGTCAGACCGAACTGGAGCGTCTCTATGACAGCGCTTCCGATGATGACCTGATGAGCATACTCTACACCAGTGGCACGACAGGCAACTCCAAGGGTGTGATGCTTACTCATGGTCAGGCTCGTGCAGCCATGGTGGCAAACTACAAGTCAGTGCCCCTGACGGATAAAGACCGCATACTCAACTTCCTTCCCTATACCCATATCTTTGAGAAGGGATGGAGTCTGCTCTGCATCTCTGCCGGTTGCACTCTGATGATACTCAATAATCCACGTGAGGTGCAGGATGCCATCAAGGAGACTCATCCTACATGCATGTGCTCCGTGCCGCGTTTCTGGGAAAAGGTCTATGCTGCCGTGCAGGCGCAGATAGACAATGCAGGACCAGTGAAGAGAAAGATCTTTGAGCATGCACTCAGAGTGGGACATAAATATAATGTGGAATACCTGAGCCATGGCAAGCGTCCGCCATTGTCATTGGCACTGGACTACAAGATAGTCAACAACACCATATTCTCGCTCATACGCAAGGAGATGGGAATAACCAATCCTAATTTCTTCCCTACGGCAGGTGCTGCCGTGTCGCCTAAGGTGGAGGAGTTTATCCACTCCATAGGCATATTCATGATGGTGGGCTATGGACTTACCGAGTCCTTCGCTACAGCATCCAATGACCATAAGGACGGTCCTTACACCATAGGAAGTATCGGTCGTCCATTGCCTGGACTGAGCATAAAGATAAGCGAAGAAGGCGAGATATTGCTCAAGGGTCCTACCATCACCAAGGGATATTACAACCGCCCTGACATTAATGCCACAGCGTTTACCGCCGACGGATATTTCCGCACGGGCGATGTGGGCTACCTCAAGAATGGCGAACTCTATATCACCGAGCGCATCAAGGATCTCTTTAAGACTTCCAACGGCAAGTACATCGCTCCGCAGATGATAGAGGCGAAGATATTGGTGGACAAGTTTATCGAGACCATCACCATCATCGCCGACGAGCGCAAGTTTGTTTCCGCTCTCATCGTTCCAGCCTACGACCTATTGGAGAAGTGGGCTCGCCAGAATGGAGTGCCTTTCTCCAATCGTGAGGAACTCTGCCGCAATGCCAAGGTCAATGCCATGCTCATGGAGCGCATAGACACTCTGCAGCAGACTCTCGCCAACTATGAAAAGATTAAACGCTTCACGCTCCTGCCTCACCATTTCTCTGTGGAGAATGGCGAGATGACCAACACTTTGAAGATAAAGCGCAATGTGGTGGCAAAGAGATATAAGGACGTGATCGACGCAATGTATCAAGACTGATGATTACACAAGACCAACTGAAAGAAATACAGACCAGGGCAGAGGCCCTGCACCGCTATCTCGACATTGACAGAAAGAAGATAGAATTTGAGGAGGAGCAGTTGCGCACGCAGGCTCCCGACTTCTGGGATGACCCGAAGCGCGCCCAGGAACAGATGAAGAAGGTGAAGGACATAGAGAAGTGGATAGTAGGATATAACAAGGTGCGCCTTGCTACCGATGAACTCCAACTCGCCTTTGACTTCTATAAGGATGACATGGTGACAGAAGAGGAGGTGGATGCTGACTATCAGGCTGCAATAGATGCCGTGGAGGCACTCGAACTGAAGAATATGCTCCGCCAAAAGGAAGACCCTATGGACTGCGTGCTCAAGATAAACTCAGGTGCTGGTGGCACTGAGGCGCAGGACTGGGCAGGAATGCTCATGCGCATGTATATGCGTTGGGCAGAGAAAGGTGGCTACAAGGTGACCATCTCCGACCTGCAGGAGGGTGATGAGGCTGGCATCAAGTCTGTCACCATGCAGATAGAGGGTGGCGAGTATGCCTACGGATTCCTTAAGTCAGAGAGCGGTGTGCACCGTCTGGTGCGCGTCTCTCCATATAATGCACAGGGCAAGCGCATGACCTCCTTCGCGTCAGTATTTGTGTCGCCTCTCATCGATGACACCATAGAGGTGTATGTAGACCCGTCGAAGATATCATGGGATACATTCCGCTCGAGTGGTGCCGGCGGTCAGAATGTCAACAAGGTGGAGACTGGTGTGCGCGTGCGCTACCTCTACACCGACCCCGATACGGGCGAGGAAGAGGAAATCCTCATTGCCAACACTGAGTCGCGCAAGCAGCAGCAAAACCGTGAGAATGCTCTGCGACTGCTCAAGTCACAACTCTATGACCGTGCGATGAAGAAACGCCTCGAGGCGCAGGCCAAGATAGAGGCAGGCAAGATGAAGATAGAGTGGGGAAGCCAGATACGATCGTATGTCTTTGATGACCGACGCGTCAAGGACCACCGCACCAATTACCAGACCACCGATGTGGACGGAGTGATGGACGGAAAGATTGACGGATTCATCAAGGCTTATCTGATGGAGTTTCCAGTAAATGATGATAACTAAACCAAAATCAATAACATTATGTCAGACAAAAGAAAGATACAGCGTGAACATCACGAGCAGAAGGAAAAGGAACATGCAGAGAAGATAATCTTTGGCATCATTGGCGGATTGATACTTCTCGCTATCATATACATGATAAGTGTATCCGGATTAATGTAACAATGAGTTATGAGCGGACTGGAAATAGAACGTAAATTTCTCGTAAGAAAAGGCGGCGCATATAAAAGTGCCGCCTTCTCTTGTAGTCACATACGTCAGGGCTACATGCCTGCAGACAATGTGACGGTGCGTGTGCGCACTCGCGATGACAAGGCATATCTC
>CAVKNF010000192.1:0-3405 GCA_963657415.1 bacterium
ATGTCCTTCCACGGAGGGAAATCTGGTCGAGGTACTCAAACAGAACAATATCCCATATGAGACTTACGAAGAAGGCAACGAGGAAGCCAGAAAAGATGCAGTAAATTCTACGGAGAATGCGAGATTTTCCAAGAAGGTTACATTATCAGACGGTAGAGTTGCAGATCATTTATCAGATGTACTTACGGCAGAAGAATATAATCAACTGCGATCTGCCATTGATTCTGGAAAGAAACCTGCATATCGAACCAAGTCTCGAGAAAAAGTTTACCGCTTAGATAGTAAGTTGGTTTATACTGATAATAGGAAAGACAATTTCGGTATCAGCAAGATTGTAGATGTAGATGCAAAACGATTGCAGAATGTATCTGATGTAAATATTGTATTGGATTTATACTCTGACATAGATACGAAGGGAGTTAATTATGAGCAACAGAGCAGAATTATTGAGAAGTTTTATGGACAGGGAATATTCACAGAGTACAATGCTCAAGAGTGGGAGCGTGGTCGAAGGTTTGACAGACCAACAGAAAGAGGTCAAAGCAGGTCAGATGCTTACCATGCTAAGAGAGAGCAAGACAGAAGAAGAGTTTATATCGAAGATGGAGAATACTTGGGGAGAACTTCCAGAAGAGTAGAGGATGCGCGTAAATCCATCAAAGAGTACGGAGAGGCAAGTCCATACACCGACACACTCAATGAAGCAAACGTAGTCTCTGCTATCATGGGTAAGATGAATAAGGCACTGGATGGAGTAAGCGTAGATCTTGATAGTGTGATGGAAGTCACTAAGACAATTATCAAGAAATATGATGCCAACATCAGCACAAATGATCTTGCAGGAGCAATCTGGCAAACGTTCAGTTATATGAATGATAACCAGATGGAGACAGACTATCAGGGCATGATGAACTATCTTTTAAATATCGGGGATGAGGTTATCGCATCGTCCAATCTTAAAGACGCAGATCAGCAGGCAGTCTATGACGAGGTCAGAAAGAACCTGCGAAGCCATGCAATCAAACTTACGGACGCAGACAGAGACGAATTGAAAAGCAGGTTCGGCTCATGGAAGGATGCTTTCGGAGAGATCCAAAAGGTAGGTATCAAACTAGATAATTCTGGAATGAATGTGGATTCCGTCTATAATGACATCAGAGAAGAAGTCATGAATTTGTCTGGGGTTCAAATGCCAGAAGAGACCACGGCAGCAGATCAGATCATAAGCATCATTGATACCGTGGCAGTTTTAGAGCCTAGCATGAGTGCCTTTGAAGGGGCAAGCAATCTGGATAACAGCCTTATGGTAGCAACGGATATTATCGAGGAATACTATAGCCGTGCATCCGAGCAGATGGTTCAAGGTATTGTTGAAAAGACAGACGCAGGAAAGAAAGCCGTAAAAGATGCCGTAGACAAGCAGAAGAAGGCACTCCGCGAGGAAGTGGCGAAGTATAAGCAGACAGTCAGCGAGACCTACAAAAACGAGGTGGAGCGATATAAGACAGAACTTACCGAAACGCAGAAGCAGTTGAAGGCAGTCGAGGAGAATATCAAGGCATGGAAGCCAACCAGAGAGACCAAGATCTTAAATGAAAAAGAGATCGAGGCTACGGCAAAGGCACTGGCAAAGCAGACCCTTAATGACTACAAGGGTGCGCAGGAGAAGGCAAGACAGATTGATATCATCAAGAAGACAGGTTTCCGTCTGATTAAATGGCTTGACCAACCGACGGACAAACAGCATGTCCCAGAGTTTATGCAAAAAGATCTGGCTAACTTTTTACAAAGCATTGACTTCCTGCCGAAGAATGCAAAGGCGGATTCTAAGAATACGCTTATGTGGAAAGAGCAAATGCGTATCTTAAAGGATGTTATCGCGAAACTGGATAGCATGGACGATAGCGACGCATACGCATTGTCAGAGGTTCTTGTAGCACAGGATATCACAGATCAGATGGAGAGCCTTCTTGCAAGAAATGCTAATGCCACCCTAAAGATATCTCAATTACCTGTACAGGATCTGCAAGATTTGTCTAAGATCATGTCAGCATTAAGCGCAGGCATCAATAAGATGAATGCCACCTATGCAAACAAGCGGTTTCCACAGATCAGCGCACTGGCAAGACAATCTGTCAGTGAGATGCAGGAACTAAAGGCGACCAGAAAAGATAAAGTGGCAATCGGAAAAGTTAAGGTAGAGCAGAAATTATATGATTTCCTCAATCTGGAAGAATTAGAGCCAATTACGTATTTTGAAGTGATCGGCAAGGCAGGACAGAGCATATATCAGGAACTGCGAGACGGCTTTAACGTAAGAACCGAACACATCCGCGATACAGCCGAATACTTTACCCAGTTGAAAAAGGATCTTAATATCACAGACAGTGAAATGTCCGACTGGCAGAAAGAGACACTTGATTTCAAGTTGGCAGATGGTAATCTCGACAATGTCGATTCCACAGATCATGTCACTGATGGAAACGGTCAATAGAAAACAGGGGAAGCCTCATGTTGAGGTAGGCGGTATCAAGATCGCCGACACAACGGTCACTGGCAAGGTATTCAATAAGAACCTGCACAATACAAAGGCAATCCATATCAGCGAAGCAGAATATAATGAGATTATATCGCATTTATCTGACAAGCAGATCAAAATGGCGGATGCTATGCAGCAGTATATGGCGACTGAATGCGCTAAGTGGGGCAACCGCGTAGCCAAGGAAATGTACGGCTATAGGAAGTTTATCGAGGAAGACTACTTCCCACTAAGCACGGATAGTAATAGCAGAGACACGAAGGCGAGCGACGACAACGCACCGTCATATTATTCTATCAAGAACGCGTCATTTACGAAGGCATTGACACCAAAGGCGACAAATGCAGTTGTGATTGATGATATTTTCAGCGTTTTTACAAAGCACGTCGTGCAGATGGCAAATTATGACGGCTATACGCTTCCAATTTCTGATGCTATGCGGTGGTTTAATTACTCCGAGAAATCAGAGGGAACAACAGCAACAAAGGATGGAGAGATTGTTGAGCGCATCAGCACGGCTAATAATATTCGCGAGAATATTGATCGTATCATGGGAAATCATGGCACGGCATACTTCAAGCAGTTTATAAAGGATATCAACGGCGATTATGCAGGCGCAGGCGGTACACCGCAGATTTCTAACATGCTGATGGGTAACTTCAAGGCGCAGGCGGTTATGGCAAACATGAGAGTTGTGGTGCAACAGCCTACGGCTATCATACGTGCCACCGATCGTATCGAGGCGAAGTATCTCCTGCAAGCACAATTGAGCCTGCCGAAAATCAAAGAGATGGCTGAAAAGTCGCAGAAGAACTCTGCTATATCCTACTGGAAAGCGCAGGGCTATTATGAGACCAGTATTGGTA
>CAVKNF010000193.1:0-3361 GCA_963657415.1 bacterium
GGCTGTCCCTTCACCTCATTATATTGGTAAGGCACGAAGTTGTCTATCTTCATGCGCAGCCATCCTGCCAGTTGGCCGGTGTTTTGCTCGGCCACCACCACTTTCTTGTAGCGGTGCATCACCTCCTCGGCATTCTTTGGCAGAGGGTTGATGTAGCGGAAATGTGTCATTGCCACCTTGTGTCCCTTCTTTCTCAGACGGTCCATGGCAGCGTGCAGATGGCCGTAGGTGCCGCCGAAGCCCACGATGAGGAGTTCAGCATCATCCTTGTCGCCTAATACCTTGAGGTCAGGCACTGGTATGTCAGCCACCTTCTGCGCACGCAAGCGCACCATCTCGTTGTGGTTTTCTGGATCGGTAGAGATAGCGCCCGTGCGACTGTCCTTCTCCAGTCCGCCGAGGATATGCTCAAATCTCTCACGTCCAGGCACCGCCCAGTAGCGGCTGCCGTCCGTGGTGCGCATATATGGCGTCCACTCTCCACGGAGTTCTTCGGGCACATAAGGAGGATTGATGTCGGGATATTCTGCGAGGTCAGGCAACTTAAACGCCGCCGAACCATTTGCTATATATGCGTCGGTCAGGAGCACTACTGGAGTCATATGCTCCAGTGCCACCTTCGCCGCTTCATAGGCTGCATTGAAACAGTCCGTGGGACTTGCCGCCGCTATCACAGGCATGGGCGACTCGCCATTGCGTCCGAAGAGAGCCTGCAGGAGGTCGGTCTGCTCCGATTTCGTGGGCAGTCCCGTGGCAGGACCTCCGCGCTGCACATCGAGCACCACGAGAGGCAACTCCATGATGACGGCAAGATTCATCGCCTCGCTCTTCAGACATACGCCAGGTCCCGACGTGCTCGTCACAGCCAGTGCGCCAGCAAAACTTGCTCCCACTGACGAAGCGCAGGCTGCTATCTCGTCTTCACACTGCACGGTGGTCACTCCGAGCGACTTGTGCTTAGACAGTTCGTGCAGCACATCTGTGGCAGGGGTGATGGGGTAAGAACCGAGATAGAGTTTGAGTCCCGCCTTCTCTGCAGCGGCTATGAAACCGTAGGCTGTGGCCTTGTTGCCCGTGATGTCCATATATCTGCCCGGCACCTTCACCTTGCTCTCTATGCGATACACGTTGGCGGCACTCGAGTGGGTGTTGTGACCGAAGTCGTAGCCCGCATGTATCACCTTTATGTTGGCATCTGCCACGCCCGGCTTGTTCTTGAATTTCTCCTCGAGAAACGTAGCCACGAGGTCAAGGTCGCGACTGAAGAGCCAGCACACCAGTCCGAGGGCAAACATGTTGCGACACTTGAGCATCGCCTTGTTGTCCATACCGCTGTCGACAAGTGCCGACTTCACCATCGTGGTGATAGGGCAGGCTATGACGCGGTCGGCGTCTATGCCCATCTCCGCGAGGAAATCCTCCGTCTTGAAGTCAGCCTTCTTCAGGTCAGCCTCCTTGAAGGAGTCGGTGTCTATGATGATGGTGGCGTTGGGTTTGGCAAACTTATATTGTGTCTTCAGCGCGGCGGCATTCATTGCCACGAGCACGTCGCACTTGTCGCCAGGCGTATAGACAGTACCCGAACCAACGTGCACCTGAAAACCTGACACACCCGTCAACGAACCCTGTGGGGCGCGTATGTCGGCTGGATAATCGGGGAATGTACTGATGGAATTGCCCACGGTGGCAGACACCGTGGAGAATATGTTGCCTGCCAATTGCATGCCGTCGCCTGAATCGCCTGAGAAGCGAACGACGACCTCATCGAGTTCCTTTACTTCAAGTTTCTCTTTCATATTAATGTCATGTAATATATATTACCCACCTTTTGTGCAAAAGTAATAATTTCCCCGTAATACATGAACACTTTATGCGAAAAAGATACATCTGACATGACATTTATTAGCAGGTACGGCGCCCTCGCCGTTTAACATTGAAATATTGAAAAATGGAAATATTGAAATAATCTTGCTAATCATAGTAGTTGCAGCGTCCCCGCTGCAACCATAGGAGGTACAGCGCCCTCGCTGTACCACTTGAAATAATAAGAAGCAGATAGTTAAAGCGTTGTAAGAAATTAGCTTGGTCATTGTAAAAACGTCGCTGCGCGGATGTTTTGGCATATGTCGCAAACTTGTGCGGCATATGTCACACAAGTCTTTGGCATTTGTCGCATATGTTTTTGACATATGCCGCACAATTCTTTGACATATGTCGCACAATCCGCGCAACGAGGCCTTCACAACGGGTAAAGGACGTGCTGACAGCAGAAAAGCAAGGAGTTTACATCGCCTATTTTTAGTTTTTGTATACCCTCACAACACATAATCTGTGTTTTTCACGATAAAAATCATCATAATGGAAACAACAATTCAGTGACTTTCATTATCTTTGCGGTATCAACAAAAACTTTAAGCTTATGCCTGAGATATTAAGGATGTTTGGAATGCGTTTTTACTTCTATTCACGTGAGCATGAACCAATCCATGTCCACGTAAAGAATACAGATGGTAAAGCGAAGTTCGAGATAACAGAAGATTCTGTGGTTCTTGTTTATAACAAAGGATTAAAGAACAAAGACATAAGAGCTGCAGAGATGGTCCTTGAAGAGAATCACGACTTGGCTATAGCTAAATGGAAAGAGTATTTTGGTAGCAGTATAGAAGAAGGAGGTAAATATGAAGATTAAGAGAATATGGTTTGCTGACGACCGTATATATGGTGAGACTGATGACGGAAGGGAGTTGTGGCAGTCTTTACTGTATTACAAGCGCTTGAAGAATGCCTCCCGTGAGCAACGTGACAATTACGAGATGGACGATGAGGGAATTTATTGGCCATCTCTGGATGAGGATGTCTCTTTTGAAAGTTTTGAGTATGAGAATCCAGAACCGAAAGGCATTTCTTTGGTTTTCTTGTCTCATCCCGAACTGAATGCTATAGAGATAGGCAAACGACTGGGTATTAGTCAAGGTATTATGATACAGTATGTGAATGGTACCAAGAAACCTTCTGTGGAATGTGAGCATAAAATCATGCAAGAGATAAGGAATGCTGCGAGCGAATTGCAGATTGCTTGTGTATGATTCATAAATATAGTGGGGCGCCCTCGCCCTATCACTTGGAATACACCCTGTAAGGGCAACTGAATTTATCTCTAATGTTTCAATTTAGCTGCCCTTACAGGGCGCAGGTTTTTGAGACATGCCTTTTACCCAGGGTGTTGCCCTGGGCTATGTTCAGTTGCCCTTTCAGGGCGCATTCCCACTTGAGTGGTACAGCGAGGGCGCTGTACCACCTATTGGGTTATCTGATGAGTTGCAGCAACTCCTTGGCGCTGCGGGCACCGAGGACGGTGTTG
>CAVKNF010000194.1:0-3316 GCA_963657415.1 bacterium
TACTCTGCAGTATGACTGCCATGGCGCAGACCAACTCCCAGTGGCGCGACATGTCCATATATGACTTGGGATACCAGAAACAATATATCACTACCAATCTCCTTGACAAGGAGAGCGGAAAGGTGAGCGTGACCAACGGATATGACCTGCGCGACCTCAAGAATGTGCGACTGCACTGGGTGCTCTTTGCCGAAGGCGAGAAAAATCAGGAGGGCACTATCGATACCCTCGACATTCCCGCACGCCAGTCTGCCACCTACACTCTGCCTTACCAACTCTATGACCCCGACGTGGAGGTGACACTCAATGTGTATTACGAACTCAAGGATGCCGAACCGCTCCTGCCTGCCGGTCATGTGCTTGCCCGACAGCAGTTTGTCATCTTCGACTATATGTATGACTTCGCCGTGGAGGTGACCAAGGAGGACGGACACAAGATAAACATCTCCTTCGACAAAGAGACGGGATACATCAAGTCACTCGTCATGGACGGACAGAATATCCTTGCTGACGGCGGTACGATAAAACCCTTCCTCGGTTGCAAGTATACGCCCCAACTCACATCCCTTAAGACAAAGAAAAACGTGACCACCGCCACATACGACGTGCCCGACCTAAAGTCCACGCTGACCATGACCTATACCGTAGACCCGGGCGGCATCGTCGTCATAAACCAGAAACTCACACCGCAGTCCGCTGCTGAGGCTACCGGCGCAAAGCACTTTGGCATGGTGATGGAGATGCCATATGCGGCTGACAAGTGCACTTACTATGGTCTTGGCGCGGAGGAAAACTATCTTGACCGTTGCCAGGGCGAGATGCTCGGACTCTATGACCGCTCGGCAGACGAACTCTGTGCTCCTGCTTCTTGTCCGCACAAGGCAGGCATGAAGACCGGCATACGCTGGTGGAACCAAGGTGGCGTGCGCTTCATGTGCGACAATGCCTTCTCCGCTTCCGCACGTCGTGATGCTGACGGCAAGTCTACCAAACTCTTCATAGAGGACAGTCCGTCTGATGGTGCCACGCGCGACTTCAATGTCTACATATATAAGAGGAAAGCAAGATAATCTTTAACCTAACTATAACCTAATTATAATCTATTATGAAACGAAAACTAACTATTGCCTTATCCTTCATCCTGTCTGTGTTTATCCTCCCGAGTGTCTGCCTCGCTGGCGACATCCACCCCTCGATAAGATACCATCAGGACAGGAAGATTGTAGAGTCAAAGTCATTCGACCTCAAGGCTTCGTCCTCGGTCACCGACTCGCGCGGATGCCAGTGGACGCTCACCTCAGACAAAAAAACCGTGCAGGGCGACAAGACTGCCATGGACTACACCGTCACGTGGACGCTCCAGCAGGGCGAGGCACGCGAAGTGTCCTTCTCCGTAGACTTCTCCCAAAACGACTGGACGCCCGACAACTATGTCTTCGTGCCAGCCATAGTCTATGACGGCAACCGATTTGACATCAAGCAAGTGGACTATCCTCCATTCTGGTATGACAAGTCGGAGTGGCGACTCGATATGCCCACTACCATCAGTTACCGCCATCCCACCCTCGGCAAGAAGGGCACTCCCTCAAAGCCTATCGAACTCATTTCGGGTAATGCCTCCACTCCTCTTATGGCTTATTTCTCTAAGAAGAAGCAGAAGGCTTGGATGGTACAGACCAATCAGGGCAACACTCTTGGCTATTATGGTATGACCATCCAGGAGAATGACGACCGCACACGCGCCACCTTCTCCATCACGGCTCCCGTGATAAGAAGCAGTGAGGAGGAAGACTCCGCCGTGACCATCAAGCAGGGCGAGAGTGTGGCCATCTCCTTTCGCGTGTATGACTTCAAGGCGAAGAAGTTGGCTGACATGATGAACCGCTTCGTGGATGTGCGCAAGGACTTCAACAAGAGCAGCCGTCACGACGTGTTGCCTTACAGCAAGGTGTGGTCGCTACTCGACAATCTCTATCAGACCCGCCGTTGGGATGACAAGATCGACATGTATTGGCTTAGTGACGTAAAGGAAAATGCCACATGGAACTTCGTATGGCAACTCGGTTGGGTAGGAGGCGGACAGGCCACTTATCCCATCCTCTTGCAGGGTGCCGACTATGAGCGGGAGCGTGCCATGAAAAATCTCGATGTCATCTACAGCCGCACGCAGACCAAGGCAGGCTTCTTCTATGGCTATGGCGACGGCAGGGAGTTCTTCGGTTTCGGTTATGGCAAACCCGTAGCCGACAACATCGGTTTCGTTCGCTCGCAGGGCGACTGGCTCTATATGTCGCAACTGCAGATGAATCTCCTCAAGAAGCGTGGCGAAACTGTGAAGGATGCATGGCTCGAGGGCACGCGCCGTCAGGCAGATGCTTTCATGCGCATATGGGACAAGAACTCGCAGTTTGGACAGTTTCTTGATGTAGAGACAGGCGACCTCCGCATAGGCGGTTCGTGTGCTGGAGCCATCGTCTCCGCAGGATTGGCCATGGCATCACAGACCTACGGCAATCCTCGCTATCTCGAGGTGGCAAAGGACAACGCGCGCGCATTATATAATAAATATGTGGTAAAGGGCTACACCACTGGCGGACCGGGCGAGATACTCTCCGCTCCCGACAGTGAGTCAGCCTTCGCCCTCTTTGAGTCGTTCATGGTGCTGCATGACATCACGGGCGATGCCGAGTGGTTGACATATGCTTCCGACCTCCTGTCCATCTGCATCAGTTGGACCGTGTCCTATGACTTCGAGTTTCCCAAGGACTCCCCTATGGGCAAGGTCAATGCCCATGCCACGGGTTCCGTGTGGGCAAGCGTAGCCAACAAGCACAGTGCCCCGGGCATATGCACATGGTCGGGCAACAGTCTGATGAAATACTACCGTGCCACGGGCGACCGCCGTGCCTTAGAACTTCTTGAGGATATCGCCCACGGTCTGCCGCAGTATGTATGTCATGAGCAGGGACAGATAGGCAAGATGCCATGGGGTGGCATCTGCGAGCGTGTGAACCTCAGCGACTGGGAGGGTAAAGGCAATATAGGTGGCAATATCTTCGACTCCTGTTCTTGGACCGAGGTGGCAGCCATGCTCACCATCACCCAGATTCCCGGCATCTATGTGTTGACCGACAAGGGTGAGGTGACCGTCTTCGACAATGTAGCCGTAGAGAAGACCGCTTCTGACGACGGACGCCTCACGCTGAAGATAACCAATCCCACCTCTTATCCCGCCGATGTCACCATCTATGCCGAGACTTCCAGCGAGGCCAAGACCACGCTCTTCCCTACGGATGTCACTGGCATGAAGCGGGTG
>CAVKNF010000195.1:0-3307 GCA_963657415.1 bacterium
AAAGCACCATCTTTTACATATGGAGGCATATCACTTTTACTTACAATGCTATTAATACCATAGCAGCCTTGGAATGCTCCACCTTCGTCATAATACTCTGCTTCGTAGCGGATGCCTTCAAGACTTTCTGGAAATACAAGTCCTTCTATACTAGTACAATGTGCAAATGCTCCTGCTCCAATAGATTGCAAGCCTTCAGGAAATTCTATCGTTCCCATCAATCGCCAGTTGTAGGCAAATGCTCTGTCTCCAATAGATCTTACTGATGTGGGAATCTTTAAGTCTCCAGAAAAGTCGCAGCCATAGAATGCATTTTCAGAAATTGTTGTTAAGTTCTTTGGCAATTTTAGCTCTCCCTTAAAGTGGCAGCCCGAAAAGGCATTAGGTCCAATGGCAGTTATGCCATCGTGTAAATTCAAGTTCCCATCAAAGCCTGAACTTTGGAAACAATTCTCTGGTATGTTGGTAACTCCTTGTGGAATTGTTATACTTCCTGTCAAATTAGGGTCGTCCCAAAAGGCTCCTTCACTAAGATATTTAAGTTTAGATGGTAATTTTACTTCACCATATAGACCTCTACAATCGCTAAAAGCACCACAACCAATAATCTCAAGATTGTCAGGCAATATCAGTTCGCAAGTAAATCGGCAACTTCTGAAAGTACCATCCCAATAACTGGTATAGCCTATGATGTCGCCTATTCTTTTCAGTGTAGATGGCAATGATAATGTTCCATTTAAGCTACGGCAATTCCAAAACGCAGCTTTTTCAATTTCTGTCACACCTTCTGGAATAATCAGTGAGCCTGTGAGGTTTTGACAATCGCGAAATGCAGATTCTCTGATAACTTTTAGTTTGTTGGGTAATACTAAATTTGTTAAAGTCAGCTTAGAACTAAATGCATCGTGTGGGATTTCATCAGCAGCTCTACTGTCTCCATTGCCCATAGCCATGATGGAAACTTCTCGCAAGTTGATGGCTGCAAGATTCTCCATTGAGTCTCTCATAAACTCAAAGTCCTTGGCATTAATCTCGCCTGTAATCTTCAGGTTCTTCACCTTCTTGTAGTCCTTATTCGCTGCAGCAATGGCATTCTTCAGTCCGCCCGCAGTCGAGTTGATGACCACATACTCCTTCGCCGTAGCATCATGGCTTACGAGGTCGTTCTCCCATGGGGTGATGCTCTCGCTGATGAGGGTCAACTTATACTGACCGCTGCCTGCCTCCTTGTCCACCTTGATGCCAAAGTTCATCATCTTGCCGGCAACATAGGTGAAGGTCTCGCTCTTGGTAAACTTGTGGGGCACACCGCCGATGGTGATGCTAAACAGAGTGGCACCTGCAGCAATAGTCTGAGGGATTACGATGGTGCGCCATTCATCGTTGACACGTGCAGGGATGGTCATAGTGCTCTCCACGCTGCCAGCAGTCTTTACCTCACCCGTTGACAGGTTGATACTTGCCTTGCGTGCTACGTTCGCCGTGAGCACAATCTTTTCCGTCTGTGCCCATTCACCTTCGTCAAAGCCCGAACCTTCTATCAAGGTCACACGGGCATTAGACATCTTGTGAGCCAAAGGCAGACGTATCACGCTCGTTGTCGGAGCCACGTCGGCAACTTTTCCCCAAAGGAAGTCGCTCGCCTCATAGCCGCCCATCTCGCCGTCGGCAGCCTCCTTGCTCTGGTCCTTCTGCACCTCAAACTGATAGTCGTCGATGCTCTCGGGAGAGCCGAAAGGATAGTAACCATACACGTCGATATGCGTGTGCTTGTCCTTCCAATAGAGGTCGTAAGCCGAACTCCACTTGTAGTTTGCCTCGTCAAAAGTGTGACGCACATTGTCGCCCCTGTTGCCACTGGTCTGCAGCGTGCCTGGGTTGTTGCCGTCATAGTCTACTATGTATACACCCATCACGTCGCCGTCGCAGAATCCGTTGTCGTTGACACGCGTCACAGCCAACTGGTCTATGTCGCCCGAGAGTTGTATGCGGTTGTCGTCATTCTGACGGTCAGTGCCGTTGAACAGGTCGTCGCTACATCCCGACAGGAGCAGCAAGCCCGAGGCGCATATATATAATAAGGTATTATTAAGTAATCTCATATGTCTTGCTCTTTTAATGGTTATTCTGCTGTACCGCCGTAGTCGATGCCGTCATCCTCCCACTTGGTGATGTTCACATTCACTCCGTTGCTGGTCTTGCTCAGCGTGACGGTAAACTTATACTTGCGTCCGCCCTCGAAAGCAGTGAAATTCTCTGCCTTGGCAAGGTTGTAGTCTCTGCCGTCAACAGTGACTGTGACAAGATTGCCCTCGCCAACAGACTGTGGCACGATGATGGCCTTGTAAGCGCCGTCTTCCTTCAAAGGTGTGATGTTGGCATCGTCGCCCTTGGCTGTCACAGCGCCAGTAGACAGGTTAGCCGTAGCCTGAGTCTTCAAGCGGTTTATCTTCACGCTCACATTAGATGCCGCGAGCGAAGCCTCGGTGAAACCGTTGCCTGCCACGAGCGAGATGACCATCTGGCTCATCACGTGCTTGGCATTTATCTTCACGTTGTTGGCAGTAGGAGTCACATTAGTGGTCTTGCCTATCATCAGGTCGGCTGCCTTGTAAGAGGTAGAAGTGCTCTGGTCGGCAGCCACGGAGAAAGGCATAGCATCCACGCTGCTTATAGAAGATTTGTAAGGATAATACATGTAGAAGTCAGCATGCGTGGTGTTGTCCTTCCAATAGGTCTGGGTGGCAGGCGTCCACGCTCCGTTGTAGGTATACCTCTGGTTGTCCACATGGTTGCCCGTAGCCTGCAAGGATGCCGCAGTGCCGTCGTCATTATAGTTGACCACAAAGAGACCGATGTTGTCGTTCACTTCGAAGGCATTGTCCGTGGCACGGCTCGTCACAGTCGTGCTGATGTTGATGGGAAGTTTCTCGGTTGTAGGATTTGGATTAGGTGTAGGGTCTGGTGTGCTTCCGCTTTCACTTGAGCAGGCACACATCGCGAGCAAAGCGCTTGCTGCGATAGTTAGTGTCTTAATTTTCTTCATATCAATTTGCGTTTAAGGGTTAGTAATCTCTCTTTAGTTCGCAAATTTCGGTAAAAGTTTTTTGTTATGCAAGTCCATAATGGTCCAAAATTAGAAATATTGCATTTCATAGTAGGTGCTGCGTCCTCGCTGCACCCTAAGGAGGTACAGCGCCCTCGCTGTACCACTCAAACGAGAATTATTGATTGAGAAATTTTGCTTGAGAGTGGTACGGCGAGGGCGCCGTACCTCCTAAAGAAATGCAATTGCTGATGAGAATCT
>CAVKNF010000196.1:0-3258 GCA_963657415.1 bacterium
GCGTTCGTCATGTCCTTCAGCACGTCATTTTAAGCAACCTTGCCAACTCCGTCATTTTCTCCAGCAATTGTCGGAAGAGGGGAATGTAGTCAAGGAGTATTGTCTGTTGGATTTCTGCGGCGGTACTCTCGTCATAGTTGTGTGACGTGAGGTTGCGGTCTGCTATGGTGTCCATCCACTTCGGGTCTTCTATGATTCCGATGGCGAGAGCTTTTCTTATGGCGTCACGTGAACCGCGGATGTCGGTGTAGCCTTGGAAGGTTTCGTAGTCCTTCATCACGTTCCAGGCTAACTCGTGGGTGTACTCAAACCGTTGTATCAGTCCCTCGCGCATCAGTTCTACAGTGTCTTCGTCCTCGTTGGTGACATGCTGTAGTTTGTCAGCAGCAATACACAGTTTCTTGTATGCTTTGCTGTAGTTTTCAAGGCGCTGTAGCCATCTCGTGTCTGTAGTGTCAGTCATTCTATTTCCTATATATGGTTTTGCCGACTCTGTCTATATGTGCGATGAGTGCTTCGTTAGTCAGTTTGTTGTATAGCGACAGGTCAAACTCGTATGGCAGGAGCAGGTCGTCTATTTGCAAAGCAATACGACAGAGGTCCTGCTGGGTCAAGTCTTCGCCAATTAGTGTCATGTCTATGTCGGAAAAGCGTCTGTTGCATCCCTTTGCCCTTGACCCATAGACAATAGCCCTCTCTACTTTTGGCAGCTGAGCCAAAAGAGAGGTAATCTTTTGCAGTTCCGTGTCTGTGATGCCTATATCCGTCATCTTCTCCTACTTACTTAGCAAGTATATTCGCAAGGGTGGCTATGATGGTAACCAATGAGGCTACGCCTGTGCCGATGGAGAGCCACATCTGCACATTCTGCACTTTCTTGCTCTTGTAGGGCACCACTATCTCACATCCCGGCTCTGGTTTGGCTCCGTCGGAAACCTTGGCGGCATTGCCGTTCTGATAGAGGATATAAGCACCCTTCTTGTTGGCATTATTGCTAAAACCACCTGCCTGAGAGAGATAGTGCTTGAATTTCTTGCCACTCGTGAAGTTCACTGTGTTTGGATATAGCACAGCACCATTGACCTTTACAGTTCCATTATATTCCGGCACCACAATCTTGTCGCCTTCACGGAGTATTATGTCCTGCTCGCAACCGGGATTTGCCATAGCCTTATCGAGTTCTATACCCACATAGTAAGTGTCGCCCACCTTAAACTTTTCCATCAATGCCGACTTCTCAACATCGGTTTCCAATCCTGTGGTGCTGGTCCTTGCATTTGCCAATGAGATGGCTTGTTCCTTCTGCAATTCCTCATACTGCTCACGCTGAAGTTTCATCACCTCTTCCATGCGGACGCGCTCCTCAGCATTTACCTTGCGCTCCAGTCGTGCGCCCTTGGCATAGCCATATGTTGTCACGCCTCCAGCCATCTTCACCACATCGCTCAGTCGCTGCGTCTTTGAAGCCAAAGAATAATCTCCGGGGAACATCACCTCACCACTTATGGTGATGTTGACAGGATTACTTGTACCTGGGCTCTTTCTGACATACACCTCGTCAAAAGGTTGGAGAGTGAATCCTGGTGTACCATCAACCACAAAACCATCCTTGAGAGACAACGAGAATGTCTCTGTCAGTTCCGCTTCCACCTGCGTTGCACTTGGGTTTACCTTTCTGCGACTCACGTCCACCTTCACGGTCGATGCTGTTTCCTTCAGACCTCCTGCTTGTAGGATAAAGTCCTCTATGGTCTCATTATCAGCATATTTGTATATACCTGGATAATAGACCTCGCCGGAGATTGTTATCGTCTTCTCCATATTCATCTCCTCCTGTGTAGGGATGAAAAGCACATCCTCGTTCTTCAGCGGGACATCAGCCGTTGTTCCGTCAAGTATGCCTTTCAGGTCCACGCTCACCACCTCAAGGGTGCGGTCTGACTTCATGCGGTGTATGATAGCACGGTTGAGGAATGCCTGTTCGGTGACACCCTCTGCATGCTCCACGAGAGTACGCACAGAGTTCACGCCATCGCCTATCTGATACATTCCCGGACGGAACACTCCACCCTTGACTTCCACCATATTCTCATAGCGCACAAGCACGGAGTCAACGCTCACTGAGTCGCCGTCAGCCATATAGAACTGAGCCTGATCAAACTCGTTTACATTGTATACGCTATACTGACGACCGGTTTTTCTGACCACGCGCACCGACTTGGTGTATGCATCGCCTGTGAAACCTCCGGCATATTTGAGCAACGAAGACATCGACTCAGTAGACTTCATCTCATAATACATCGGGCGCTTCACCTTACCAGTAATATTCACAAGGCAGTTGTATGGACCTACCATAATCACGTCTCCCTCTGCCAGGCGTACATTGCCGCTGAGTTTGCCGTTGAGGATGTAATCATAGATATCGACCGAAGCCACCTGCTTGTTCTTGCGGAACACTTTGATGTCACGCAGCGTACCGATGTCGCTCGTACCGCCTGCCATATAGAGGGCATGGAATACTGTAGAGAATGCCGACAGTGTGTATGTGCCCGGCACCTTCACCTCACCCATAACATTCACCGAGATGGTCTTTGTCTGACCCACGGTCAACTTGATCTTGCTACTGGAATAGCGTTTGCCAAGTTCTGCCTTCACGCGTGCATTTGCCTGTGACACCGTAAGTCCCGACACAGAAATGAGTCCGTAGCCTTCGATATTTATGTATCCGTCGGGCGAGACTGTCGCCTCTACCGACTTGTTGGAAGCGCCATAGACATCCACATACACTGCATCGCCAGGACCGAGAACATAGTTCTCCGGCGTAGCGATATTCATGTTAGGTTCAAAGGAAAGATCCTTGTTGTTGAAGATGTTGCGTCCGAAAACTTTCTTTTTGTTCTTCTGCTTCTCATACTTGTCGCGAACGAATTCCTCAAAATCCTCATCCATGGTTATTGAGTCGGGCATCACATCCTTGTATGCTTTCAGAAATGCCTGATATTCCTCATCGTCTTCACCATAAGTGCGGCGTTCTGATTTCTGTTGTGACACAAGAGCTGATGTACGCTCGTCAGCTTTCTCTGCGCTGACGGCCGTATTTGCACTGCGCAAGCGGTCACCTTTCTGACTATTATTGCTCACTGCCCCCAAACTATTCTGCGATGACGCACGCTCGAGTTTTTTCTTCACTCTGCGTATCTGGTTTATGTCAACGCCACGCTGCATCAGTTTGGTAACAATCTGTTGCTGTGATGTTCC
>CAVKNF010000197.1:0-3218 GCA_963657415.1 bacterium
CATTGCCCCTCTCGCTGCTACCTGCACGCAAGGCAAGGCGCGAGTCGTTCATGAGTGAGGAGTTGACGGTCTGTCCACCCGGCAGGAGTGCCGAGATGTCGCTGAGCGAGAGCACCTGCGAATGGTCCAGCGTGTTGCGGTCCATGGTGTAGACGGTAGTGCCCAAGGAGGTTTTCTTGCGAGCCGTCACCTCCACGCCCGAAAGACTGAGGTTGTCTTCCTTCATGCGTATGTTCTTCAGGTCGGTGTCATGACTGAGGCTGAATGTCACGGTGCGAGTCACATAGCCGAGAGTCCTTATCTCCACTATGACCTGACCGTCAGGTACATTGGCGATGGAAAACTTTCCGTTGCCGTCGGCAACAGCCCACAATTCCATGTTCTGAATCTTGACAGTGGCGTATGGTATAGGCTCCTTGGTGCGGTCGTCGAGCACGGTGCCTGACACGGTAAAACGTCCGTTGTCAGCCATCGCCGCAAGTGTTGTCACAAGAAAAAGAAAAACAGTTATACCAAACCTCATACCTTTACCCCTACAATACTGGGAGCAAAGTTACTATTTTTCAATAATATACACAATACCTAAACATAAGTATTTAGGTGGGAATTTATAGAACCCACCTTATTCGATTAACAAATCCTCCTTTTAATATGTTGACAAGACCCCAAACGATGTCGGTCTTGTCAACATATCTGTCCAAACATTCTATTTGACGAGTATCGTCTCGGAAGCAGATTTCAACCCCTCAGATTTCACCGTCAGTTTCGCCTTACCTTTTCGTTGGCTACTGCGAACGACAATGAGTGCACGACCCTTCCATGTCTTGTGGTTGGAGTCCACATAACTGTCGGTGTCCTTGATGTCTGCATTACCCATGGCTGCCAGCACACCTTGTCCCGTCACCGTGGCTTGCAACTCAACTGCGGCATTGGGGCAGAGACGTCCCTCTTGGTCTATCACTTCCACCTGCACAAAAGACAAGTCTTCGCCGTTGGCACTCATCTCACGGTTCTCGACGACAGTACGGATGGCTACAGGATTGGAAGCCGTAGCCAACACCTTGGTTTCCTTGACTTCTCCGTCCATAATACCTTCTGCTTTGAGCGTCCCCTCCTTGTATGGCAAGGTAAAGACTGCCTTCATCTCAGTGTTGCGCCCAACCGTCTTCTCGCCCACCAGAGCATCGTCAAGATAGAGGCGCACCAGAGGGTATCTGGAATATATCTCCACGTCAATGTCCTTGCCCTCATGCCCAGGCCAGTTCCAACTTTCCCATGTAGGCCACACTGCCCACAAACCTGTGTGGATGGTGCCGTAATAGCCATCAGGTTCCTTCACTGCCATATAGAGTTTCTCGGTGTCATTATAGAGCATATTGCGATAGTGGGAGATAGGCTTGCGCCATCCCACCAGGTCAATGTCACCGCAATAGGCTGCATGCCATGGATAGAGATTGCGCTCATAATGCTCGCCAGGCACATCGCCATCATACCACCAACGACCGATGCCCGACTCGCCCAAATAGTCGAGGCTGGTCCACACGAAGTCGCCGATGATGTAATCGAAGTCGTGCACGTTTGACCAGTTGCGGTAAGCATCCCTCGGATAAGACTCCGTCTGCCACATGATGCGTGAAGGCACACGCTTGTGGTCACCTTCGTGCTTATGAATCATATAATTATAGCCAGTGATATCCAGTTCGGCAGCCAATGGGTCATAGATTTCCCAGTCGCTATCCCATGAAGCCAAGGCAGAAGTTACGGGGCGGTCATCATGTTCGCGAATCTTGCTGGCCAATTTATGTGCAGTGGTCACAACCTCAATCTTCTTGCGCTCGATGACCTCATTGCCTATGCTCCAAGCCATGATAGAAGGATGGTTCAAGTCGCGCAAGACCATGCCTTCCACATCTTGTTGCCAATACTTGTCTATCAGAGTGGAATAATCATACTTGTTCTTTGCCTCTCGCCATCCATCGAACGCCTCGTCGATAACCAGCATACCCTGACGGTCACAAGCCTCCAGGAATGCCTCCGACGGCAAGTTGTGGGAAGTGCGGGCGGCATTGAAGCCTGCCTTCTTCATCAATTCCACCTTGCGAGCCTCAGCCCTGTCAAATGCTGCCGCACCCAAGATGCCATTGTCGTGGTGCAAGCATCCTCCATTCAAGTCTATCTTCTTGCCATTAAGGAAAAAGCCTTTCGTAGAGCACTCGATGGTGCGAATGCCAAACGATTGGGTATACGTGTCAATCGTCTTGCCATTGTCCAAGACGGACACGTGTGCGTTATAAAGATTGGGAGCATCTATATCCCATAGTCTTGGTTTATTCACAATCAATTGTTGGGTAACCTCTTTCTTGCTGTTGGCAGGAATCAGCACCTTAGCCACGGCATCCTCAGCGCCCGCCACTTGCGTCTTCACATTTACCTCCTTATCCACAGATGTCTCGTTATTTACAATGGTCTTCACCTCGACAGTGGCCTGCGAAGCCGAGACATGTGGAGTATGCACAGCCACTCCCCAGTTGTCGATATGCAGCAGAGGGGTGTGGATGAGCCAGACATGACGATAGATGCCAGAGCCGGAATACCAGCGGCAGTTTTTCTGTTGGGCATTATCCACTCTCACCGCCACCACATTTTTCTTTCCTGGCACGATGGCGTCTGTAGCATCGCAGAAGAAAGATGTATAGCCATAAGGGTGACCGCCCACCAACTGACCATTCACATATACCGAGGAATTCATATAGACACCCTCGAAATAGAGATACACTTTTTCTCCTTTCAGAGTTGCCGGAGCCACAAAACTCTTGCGATACCATCCGATGCCTGTGGGATAATAACCGCCATCATTGCCTGCGGGAGCATCTTTATCCACATGCTGCTCCACACTCCAGTCGTGTGGCAAATGGACGCAACGCCACTTGGCATCGTTGTACTCAGGTTTTGCGGCTGCCTGATTATCATCCAGTGAGAATTTCCACGAGGAGTCAAACAAAGTCTTCCTCGCCCAGTTGTCGGCATGAGCCACAGAAGCGAAAATGCCCCCGATGCCCATCACAAACATTATTAATATTAATCTTCTTTTTAGGTTCATATTAATACCTTAGTCGTTTAGTTATTATTACGAATTATTTGTTTAGTTATTATTCCGAATATTCTGAACAGCTCTGCCACGCACTCGCTCTCCGTCATCTTCGTGGTGAAGCCGTAGG
>CAVKNF010000198.1:0-3183 GCA_963657415.1 bacterium
TGTCGATATAGTCAGAGAGCGGTTGCTTGCTGCCGTCCTTCACTTCTTTTATATTAAGCACATACTCCTTTGCTGCAGGCACAGCATCCCACGAGATCACCATGCTGCTGTCGGCTACCTCCATGAAATTAATCTTCGGAGTGTTGAGTTTGAGGTCAAGACCGCCAAGCATCACGTTTATCTTGCCTGCCTTCTCCTCGATGTCGTCAAGAGCCATGACATTCTCGTCTGCCCATGATGTCATCTGCCAACTCGTCACGTTGGATGTTCCGGGGAAGGTGTCGCCGGCTGTAGTGTTGTCCGTACGTCTGCCGTCTGCCTCCACGATGTCCACACGCTGGTGCGAACCCGTGATGTTGACCTCATTGTTTTCCCATGCGTCCTTGTCGTAGTCGATATGCCACATCAGCATACCATGACCAGGGATGTAAGTATCCCAAGAGTTCTGCTGACGGTTTTCAAGTACGAAGAACTCGTTACCCAATGTTCCGTCCACCGACACTCGGTATGCCTTGTTGCTTTCCTTAAGGTCGGGCAACACATTGAGAGTGTCCGTGCCAGCCTTCAGTTCGATGAGGTCTGTCCATCCAAGGCAAGCACGCTCATAGGCAGAGTAGACAGGCGGCGTGTTACCATTGTTATTATATGAACCCGTCGCCATGGTGTCATATTTCTTTGGATCAAAAGTGGCTGTACCATAATAGATGTCATAATGGTCAGCAAGTCCAAGCACATGACCAAACTCATGCACGAAGGTTCCGATACCCGCATGCTGTGGTGTCTTTATCGTACCGTTGATCTCGTTGCTGCAGGTATAGTTGCCGATGTTCACGCCATCGAGAGTCAGTTTGGCATCAGTCAGTCCTGCGCTCTTTGCCATATTCTGATAGGTGCTGGCATGAGGCCAGATGGTGCGCGACTCACCTGAGTCGGCAGCTCCATAACCTGCGAAATAGAAGTAGACATTGTCAACCTCGCCGTCGCCGTCGTTGTCATAGTCGGCAAAGTTTACCATCGGGTCGGCAAGGGTGCATGCCTCACGCACAAACTCCTCCATGCGTGCAGGGTTGTCTTCCGAACCGAGGTTGGTGCCGTAATAATAGCATGTTTGGGGCAAGGTGACAGGTCCGATGATGTCAAAGGTAGGCTGAAACTGTCCTGCCGAACTGTCAAGGAAGAAATCCCTCACACTGCCGTTGGCTCCGTTGGTGTAGGTGAATCCCTTCTTGTTGAACATGTCGTTATAGAACTGATTCGCATCGCTGCCCGTGGTGGTGAACTTGGTATCGGAGAACTGCACGAGGATAATCAACGGTCTCACTACACCTTTGGTGGGATAGTTGGTGAGCCTGTGGCTCTGCACTCCCGTGGCTGCCTTCTGTTGTATGTTTGCGCGACGCGCCGCATTGGCCTTGGCAATGCTTGCCTCACGATTGCGCAGGCACAACTTCACGATGCCGTCGGCATCCTGTTTTTGGAGGAAAGCCTTAGCCTCTGTCGTGCGCTGCGATGCCTCCGTAGCCTTGATGCCACTTGCAATGAGAGTGCCGTTTTGCAACTTCGCATACTCATAGTTGCCCGATGCAGCATTGAAGAGAAGCGGTTTGCCGTCAGCGGTCATAGTGTAGTGACCGTGCTCGTCACCTCTCATGAGGATGGTGAGTTCCGTACCGTCAGCCTGCTTCACCTTGATGGGATACGGATAAGCAGAAATCGCCCTGGCGACCTGCACGGTGCAGGCTGCCAAGGCGATTGTCAGAAATATTTTTCCTAATGGATTTGTCATGTAAAGTGTGTATTACTTCACAGCGAACTTCACTGTAGCGGTGTGGCCTTCCTGGTCGATAGCCTTTGCCACATAGATGCCCTTAGTGAGTGAAGAGGTAGCGTAAGATTCGCCGTCGGTCTTGCCTACGAACTGACCGTTGACGCTGTAAACGAGGATGCTGCTTGCACCTTCAGCCTTTATCTCACCGCCCTCAGCCTTCACAGAGAATGCGTCGGCAGCGGAAGCCTCTTCGATGCCGTTCACATAATCTTTGAGCACGATAACGGTGATGTCGGCAGAGAGTTCGCCGTAAGATACCGTGATGCTGGAGAGTCCTTGCTTATTGCCGGAGATGATGAGTTGGATGCTGTTATCATCAGCCTCGCCCATCTCTACAGTAACATTTTTGTTGAGGACCGCTACGTTGAGGTCTGATTCCAAATCGATGTTGTCCACGCCATATACGCTTACCGTCACAATGACGTTGCCCTCGTCGGTAGTACCTACGGTCACGTCGTCGCTGCTCACAGAGAGAGCTTTGGCGATGTTGTTGAAGTAGAGTGTAGGCAGACTGCTGCCCTGAGCCTTCCAAGGTGCTGCCTTGCTGGTGCCGTAAGCATAGCCAAGAGACTCGAGGAATTCCTTGTTAAGTTCCTTGATGTCCTTGTAAGCACCCTCTACGCTATCTGCATCCGTATTGCCGAAGTCTGCAGTAGTGTAGTTATTCTTGATACGGGTCTCCACCTGTGGTGTCTCGCCCGCTTCGTATGTTTCGTCAGCGATGGTCTTACCAACAATCTGATGGAGAGTTGCAGGATTTTCTATGTCGTCACCTTTTGCATCGGTAGCTCTCACCGTTCCGTCGAAGATACAGTTGCTGATTACGGTGTAAGAGCCAGATGCTGACCAGTCTGGTTCAAGACCGCCGACAATACCGCCGGCAGCATAACCGCCCCATGTTGTTCCCTCTGTAGCCACTACCTCGGCATGGCTGATACAGTTGGTGATTCTGTTAGCATAAGAGTAGCCCATGATACCGCCCACAGAGTTATCGGCAAAGAGCATACCGTCAACTTCGCAGTTGCGTACCGTGCAACCGTCCTGTACCGAACCGGCCTCACCGACGATACCACCGAGGCTTGTGCTTGCCACAGCATTGACATTGGCATAAGATGCAGTCACTGTGCTGCTTGTGCGCTGCTTACCCACGATACCGCCTACCATGGAGGCATTAGGAGTTTCGATTTCTCCCTGGAATGAAGAGTTGGCAATGGTGCTATAGAGGTTTTGGCAACCAACGAGACCGCCTATGCTAGCGTCATAGTCGCCAGAGATTGTTGCATCATACACATATACGCTGTCTACATTTACATCGGTTCCCTTACCTGAGTAGTCATAAGAAGTCTCACCTGCCA
>CAVKNF010000199.1:0-3129 GCA_963657415.1 bacterium
GGAGTATGAGGTCATGTATGCGGTTGATGATGTTATACATGCGGAACACAGACTCCTGCAGGAACTGCTCCTCATAGGTGGGCAATTCTTTGTCGGGATCTTTCCCCTCGGCTGCGATATTCTCCACGCGTCGGCGCTCACTGTTCTTTCCTATGGTGTCGAGGATGGTGATAAGCCGCTCAGCAAGGATGGCATTCATCTCGCTACGGTTGCAGTCTATTGGATCAAATAGCAACGAGAGTCCATTGTCAAGGCACAGCCTGTCGCTTCCGGGGAAGAATATCCTCTGCTCATGCAGTGTGGTAAGGAGCGAGGTGGCATTCTCCGACAGCAGACTGATGTAAGGGTGACGCAGCAGAGAGTTGACAAACTTGATGACGAATACTTGCTGGTTGGCATTATATCCGTGAAGATGCAGCGCGAGAAAGTTCTCTACGAGCGCCGTGACCGGTGACTGCGACAGGGGGAAGCCGATGGTGATGTTCACCTTGCCGGATATTTCCTCGGGCAGACAATGGATGACGCTTTTGAGTAGCGACTCGTCGGCAAGCACAATGGCTGTGGTCTTGCCATCCTTGATTCGGTCGTTGCTATGCAGCCATTGGCTGATATAGCGTGCCTGTATGTTTTCAGTGGATGCCGAGAGGAAGGTGACATCCTTCTCTTTGGAGAGATTGTCATAGATGTCGGCATCCTTGATGTCCAGTTCGTTGGGGAAGCGCACGAGCCATTTCTCTATGAATCGCCCTGCCTCCTGGCGGCTGTTGCCAAGATAATAGTTGTCAAAATCCCAGTAGAAGTGAGCCCGCCCCTTCTCCTTCATACTGCGGAAGAGAGCCTGCTCGACTTTCTGTATCATGTTGAATCCCACGAAGATGTATTTTCTGTAAGGCCACTCGAGGTCATCGGCTCTCTCTGCCACTTCTCTGTACATGGCACCCTCATAGGCAAGATCCTCCTGCAGCATCGTTATGTTGAAGTCGTGGTAGATGTTTGCCAACTGGTTCCACAGGAGCAGGAAGCGCTGCTTGAGTTTGGAGTCATGTCCGTCGGTAAACTCAGAGAAGAAACGCTTCAATGTCTCGCAGTCTTCCTCTGTGAGATAATCCACCGAGTCGAAGGCATGCAGGTCGCTGACATTATTGAATATGATGTCGGCATTGCCCATGTTTTTGTCGAGGTCATCGAAGTCGGCAAGCATTATTTCGCCCCAACTCCAGAACTGATCGAGCGACTCGTCGCTATGGATATAGCGCTGGTATATTTTGTAGAGCATGCAGATGCTCTTGATTTTGTCGGCAACAGTCAGTTGTGTCTGTGAACGGAACAGTTGGCTGATGGTGATGTAGTGTGGGCTCCATATCGGTTTGCCGGCGACATCCATCAGATATTGGTTCATAAACAGCGAGGCGCGCTTGTTGGGGAATACCACAGCCACATCGCTAAGGTTGGTGCCGTTCTTGCGGATGATGTCTTCCGCCACATATTTCAGAAATGCTTTCATCTTTCGGATTGTTGTCAGTCGTTGGTGAGGTTAGTTCTGGAGTGTGACTTTCTCCACCTTATTTATATATATATACCACAGATATCCGTCCACGGATTCATAGCCCATGTCTTTGAGCAATTGCATATATTGGCGCACCTGCTCATGATATTCCGGTCGGGCGTTGCCGAACTTGAAGTCTATGACGGTTATCCTGTCGCCGTCCTTCACCACACGGTCGGGACGCAGTTCGCGTGCTATGCCAGTGTCGGGATCAGGGCAGAGGATTGAACACTCGTTGAACACTTCTACATCAGGTGAGAACCATCGGTTGACCACATGGAGAGGATTCTCCTCTATGCGTTTGCGGATGAGGCGCGACAGTGTGGTGCGATTGAGATGCTCATCGTTGTCGGAGATCACACCCTCCTGCATGAAGTCGTTGAGCACTTGCTCCACTTCGCTCGCATCATGGATTTGTGAGAGCACACCGTGCATCACAGTGCCTTGCGTGATGTAGTGTTGGTTGTCGGGTATGTCGTCAGAGCCTGAAGCAAACTTGCGGCTTCTGTTGCTCTGGCGAAACTCCAGATTTTGAGTGTGCACATCCGTATCGACGATGAGTGGAATGTTGTCCTGGAGGAATACATTCTCGGATGACTTTGCCACCTTGTTCTTTATATACATACTGCCGAAGGTGAAACGTACGTCGCATGGAGCACCCATCGGGTCGCCGGTCTTCTCGCTCCACGGCAGGGTATCGGCAATCTTCGCTATGGTGCGCTGTATGACGGAACACATGGTGGAGTCGGACATTGAGTTTTTGCTCCTTGCGTTCTTGCCTATGACGAAAAGATTTTTTCCTGCGCGGGTGAATGCCACATAGAGCATGTTGAGGTTGTCGATACTGTTTTGCACCTTCTCCTCGAAATATTCGTCGCGATAGACCGTATTCTTGATTTTATTGGATTCTACCGGCACTATAGGAATCTCGGCAAACGGTGCTACGTCAGTCTTGCACCATAGGGTGCTGCCCTGGTCGAGTTTCCATCCTACAAATGGGATGATGACATGATCGAACTCCAGTCCCTTGCTCTTGTGGATGGTCAGCAGACGTATGCCTTGCAAGTCACCACCCTTGACGGTGGACTTGTGTATGGATTCGTCCCATGCCACGAGAAACTTCTCCATGTCGGGCACATTGTTTTTGGTGAATGTGCTGAGTTGGTCAATGAAGGCGTCTGTGTAGGCAGATTCGTCGGCAATGTGACCGATGTCGAATATTGTGAATAGCCGGTCGACAAGGTCAGAGAGTGGGAGAGAGAGCAGCCGTTCGCTCTCGTAGACATATTCATGCGGCAGATACTTGTCGATGCCGCAGTCCTTGTCGATATGCAGTTCGTCGTCACTCTTATCAAGGATGCCCTGTTGGTATTCCTTAGCCAGTTGGGCTCTGAGGAGCATGTCCTCAGGATGGATGAGCGACTTCATGGCATCCACGAGGATGTTTACCGCCGTGGAAGCGTCGAGTTTAAAGGCTTCGTCAGAGATGAATGTCAGATGTGGCAGTTCGTTCTGCAGTATGTTTGCCAAGAGGAATATATCGCTGTTGCCTCGTGTGAGTATGGCGATGTCCTGTTGGCGGG
>CAVKNF010000200.1:0-2966 GCA_963657415.1 bacterium
CTGAGTCTTTTTCATGTTCTTTGAATGATTTGATTGGTTCTTTAACTAACTATAATTAACTATGACTTACCGTTATTACACGTTACGGCTAACCCTTGCTATGCGCTCACGCATCTCTTTGATCGCTTCACGCTTCTTATCTTCATCTATAGGCTTCTCCGCCTGTGGCTTCTCGAATTGTATGCCGAAGGCTTCCACCTCACGCTTGCTCACGTCGGTCTGCTCATATGCGGGGTCGGTCGTAATGGTGAAATCATACACATGATCTATGCGCTTCACATGACGAAGCAGGATGTCTTCCCCGTCTTCGCCTTTTTCCTGCAAGCGCTCATAACTTACAGCCTTCTCGCTGTCTTCTTCATCGGTGGAATAGATGAACGAGCATCCTGCGATGTCTCCACGTCCCACAAGCTCAAGAGCCTTGTCACCGTCTACCGTGTGGGGCATCTCCGCCCAGAACTTCACACCTACGGAGTCTACCTCGTAGTTAAGTGTTCCCACGCCCTTGTTGCTTCGAGCCAAAACAAGTTGGCGGTCATGAAACATCGTCAACTTGATGTCCTGCTCATCGAGCATCTCCTTTGTCACGCATCCCGGCTCCAGCACTTCGTAGTAGTTTTCCCACCAGTCGCATAGCATACGGCTTCTTACACCGAATTTCAGCGCATAGCCTTCTATCGTACGGCTCTCAGTGCCTTCCCCCGCCTCGCGTATGCGAAGCCCCGACACTATAGCCAATGTTCTTTTCTTGTTCATATTTTCTCCCTCCTTGTGTTATTCCTTGCTGCCTTCCACAGACGCTGTCTTCTCGCCCAGAGGCATAAGGTTAGTTGATATATAGACCGTGTCGCCGCCCTCTATGGTAGGCTGATTTTCCATCCTGCGCCAGTCGTTCACGGTGTAGATGCCGTTTTCGATGGTCTTCTTCTGATAGTCTGCCAGCGACTGCAAGTCCATGGAATAAATTCCTCTGCGGTCAAACTGGAATTTACGCTTACAACACATCTCACGCGGTATAAGTTTTCTGGTCAACTCGTTTTCGACGCGTTTGAGTATCGGGTCAAGCGTATTTGACAGGAATGCCACGTTAGCCATCTCAGCGCTCTTGTAGTTACTGCTTGTGTCGTCAAACACAAACGAAGGGTGCACGCCGAAGAAACGGCATATCTCGCGCACCGTAAACTTTCGGCTCTCCAGAAACTGCATATCAGTTGACGAAAGCGATATCTGCTTGAAGTCTACCTGACCGGGCACACTCACGATGCGCTCTCCGCGGCTGAAACGGCTGTCCACACTTTCGGCTGTCTTTTCCAGTTCCTTGTCCTGATATTCGCCAAATCCTGTTGTTGTCTTGTCGTTGCTGATGATGCCCCTCACGCTTCCGCCATTGACAAATCGGTTCTCGGTTTCTTCATCCGCCGCCGACGCTATATCCATTGTGCGTCTTGCATGACTCAGCACGCTCTCACCTCTGCGTCCGTCAGCGGTATGCAGGTAGAGATGGATGATGTCCTTTTCCTCAAACGTACCGAAAACGCCATTGAAGGCATCCGACACGAAATAACGGTTTGTCAGAGGGTCATGCGCCACGCTCTTAGGATGACACAACACAAGGTCAGTCAGCTCGCCAAGCACATAGCGGGGATAAATATAGGCATTGCCGTCAAGCAGCATCAATTGCACCGCCATGCTCCAAAATGCGAAGGCGGACATCTCCGGCTGTGGCTGGACTGTCAGCAGGTAATGGTAATCACTCGCCGTGTCTTCCTGATAGCGCCCGCCCTTTCTCTGCATATACTGCAGGCGAAGGCTTGCCACACTTTCACTGAGCAATGTCACACACCGGTATGTAGCCGCTATCGCCATAGCGTCGCTACATCCGGGGAAGGATAACACCGACACACCTCCACCGGCACGCGGTGTGTAGTACTGCGTGCCTGCTCCAGTGGTTGCCGAGGTTGCTTCACGTCTGAAGAAACGTTTTATGTTATCCAAGAACTGTGACATCAACTTAAACTATAAAGAATTGAATTGCATCCGAACGCACATACGTTGGCAGATACAAATATACGAAATCTTTTAACTTGTTCCAAATCAGTGTCCTTAAGGCATTTATTATCCTTTATGTTTTATTTGTCTGCGCACTTAAACCGCCATATAATTAACTTTAATTAACTACCTAAAACACTACCTTTCAAACGTATAAAGCAGTCCAAGCGTCATAAGCAGGGTTATCGTGCCGTCTATCTTGCGATATTGCGACACCTTCAACGGCTTCTTGTTCTCCAGACTGTCGGTATCTATCACGCAATTCTCCAGGCAAAAGGCATTGATGGGATTGTCGTTAAGCGTTATCCTTGGCGGTTCGTCCCATGCCAACATCTCAAAACTCTCCACCGGCAGATTGAAACTGCCGTAAGTCTGACTATACGGGGTAAGCACATTGCGCCCTCCTACAGACTTGAGGATGCTGGTCAGTTCCTGCGCCTTGTATGCGTCATAGCCTATGCGGATTATGTTCACCGTCTTCGAGCGTCTGAGTATATCCTCCGTTATCTGCGCCACGTCTATACGTTGCCCCCGGCACAACTGCAGATAGCCTTTCTCATGCCATAGACGATATAACTGCTCGTTAGGATGCCCCTTAAGCGCTCCTTCCGGGAAGTAGTAGTCAGTATGGGCGTAGAAACGGCGTGTAGCGGTAGAGTAGAGGGTATAGGTCACGGCGCTAAAGTCATCATGCACTGACAAGTCAAACGCCACGGCGCAATCAGGATGCCCCACCGCATGGTCGATGTCGAAGTCTCCCAATAACTCGGTAGCCTTCTCATGGGTAAACCACGCCTTTTCCTCGTTCACGGCAAATACATTAAGCAACTTTGTGCGAAATGCCAGCATATTCTCTGCTGAGAGTTGCGCCGTCTGCCATTCACTCTCGTAGTAGTCAGGTTGCACCGTTATGCCCA
>CAVKNF010000201.1:0-1691 GCA_963657415.1 bacterium
AGGTTATTATGGGAAACTACAGGATTTTAATCGTAGATGACATTCCTACGAATGTGACATTGGTTTCTGCCATTGTGAAGAAACTGAATGTGGAATTCGACACCGCGTCAAGTGGCAAGGAGGCTCTTGAGAAAATAGAAGGGTTCAAACCCGACATGGTGCTGCTCGACCTTATGATGCCTGATATCAGCGGATGGGATGTGGTGAAGTCCATACGCAGCAAGTATGGCAAGGAAGAGATGGTCATCATTGCCATCTCGGCTATCTCTGACCATGAAAACATCACTGAGTGCTATGACATGGGCATCAATGACTACGTCACAAAACCCATTCTGCCAGAACGCCTGCTCAATACTATCAAAATACACACTCTGAACCAGGCATGATAAGAACGGGCATTTGTTTGAGGATGTTGTTGGGGATTATAGCCTGTTGTCTGAATATCGGCATATCTCTGGCAGATGTAAGGAATGAACGTGTCCTGATTATAACTTCATATAATCCGGACACCGAACGAATGAATGCCAATCTCTCTGAATTCTATAATGAGTATAAAAGTCTGGCAGGATGTGCCGATGGTATCATTATAGAGAATATGAACTGCAAGAACCTATCGGAATCTCCTTTGTGGAAGAATCGCATGGGGGATATACTTGACCGTCACCGCTCAGACAAGCCGAGTCTGGTAGTATTGCTCGGACAGGAAGCGTGGACATCATTTCTTGCCCAAAACTCAGACTTTGCCCACCATCTTCCAGCGATAGCCGCTATGGTGAGCACAAATACAGTAGACCTGACAGATGACGTGCAGAAACTGAGGACATGGATACCGGAGAGCAAGGAGTACACGGATTACAAGGATTTCAATATTGTGGGTGGCATCTTCTATAAGTATGATGTGGAGAGCAATCTGAAACAGATAAAGGATTTTTATCCCTATGCCCGCAATCTGTATTTTCTTTCCGACTTTACACTTGGAGGCATCTCCATGCAGTCTCTTGTGGTGAAGACCATGAAGACTCATCCTGAGATGAAACTTCATCTGCTTGATGGCAGAAGCAACAACCTTTTTGGCGTATGTGGCAAACTTCGTCACGCAGAACCTAACTCTGTACTGCTTGTAGGTACATGGCGCATAGACAGTAGCGAGAACTATGTGATGTCAAACACCACGTTGGTGTTGCGTGATGCCAACAAATCATTGCCTGCCTTTTCTTTGTCATCGACGGGTATGGGCAACTGGGTTATAGGCGGATGCGTGCCGGAATATTCCCTATGCGGAAAGTCTTTGGCCAATATAGCCTATGATTATCTTGCGACGCAAACCGTAACGCCACACCTCTTTTATATATGCAATAACAGTTTTACCTTCGACAAGTCTCGTCTCAATGAATTCGGACTGCAGAAGAAAACCCTGCCTGAGGGTTCGGTGATTATTAATGGACTGGACAGCTTCTTCGTGAAAAACCGCAGTATGATACTCTTTGTCCTGTCGGTCATGGCTATCTTGTCATTGATGCTCCTCGTGTCGCTCTATTACATTGCACATATACGCAAACTGAAGGATGACCTTGAGAAAAAAGGAGTGGAATTGGTCGAGGCACTCGACAAGGCAGAGGAAGCAAACAAGATGAAGACGGCATTCATAGCAAACATGAGCCACGAAATACGCACACCGCTCAATGCCATTG
>CAVKNF010000201.1:1768-2944 GCA_963657415.1 bacterium
CCGAACTCCAGACCATGGATGACTATTCCAAGGAGGAGAAGATGGAGTTTGGAAAGATTATTAAGGAAAACTCAGACTTGCTGCTTACTCTGATAAACGAGATTCTTGATATGTCGCGTATAGAGTCGGGACGAATGTCAATAGACTACACTACGTGTAATTTGGTGAAACTATGCCATAACTGCCTTGTCTCGGTGCGTCAGACACGTCTGGTTGATGGCGTCGACTATCAAGAGTGCTATCCTGTGGATTATCTCGCAATCACCACTGACGAGACGAAACTCAAGCAGGTGATAATAAATCTGCTCGTGAATGCGGCAAAGTTTACAAAGCAGGGATACATACGGCTTGCTTTTACTCAGGATGAGACTTCACGGATTATCACATTCACTGTGAGTGACTCTGGCGTGGGCATAGCGAAGGAGAATGCAGAGCGAGTGTTTGAACGATTCGTTAAACTAAACCCTTATGCACAGGGCACAGGTCTTGGACTGCCGTTGTGCAGAATTATAATAAACAGATTGGGAGGCAAGATATGGCTGAATACAGATTACACGGGAGGTTCGCAATTTGTGTTTACCATTCCTATGGATTCGCCTTCTGGGACGCAAATTAAATGATAGGAAAGAAACTAACAACAAATGGAAACTACTGAACAACCTAAAGAAACAATTCTTGTCGCTGAAGACAACGCAAGCAACTATAGACTACTGGAGGTGATCCTGTCACGACACTATAACCTGTATCATGCATGGAATGGACGGGAAGCGGTGGAGGTGTTTGGGAAACTAAATCCCAAAGTGGTGCTTATGGATGTCACAATGCCCGTTATGGACGGTTATGACGCTTCGCGGTCTATAAGGTCGATAAATCCTTATGTGCCGATAATCGGTCTTACGGCTCATGCATTTTTCGAGGACGAAAGAAAATGTTACGATAGTGGCATGACGGAATATATGGTGAAACCTATAAACCTGCCATTGCTGATGCGACGGTTAGAGGAACTTGTCTCTACATCAGGAAAGAACCTCTCTTGATGCCGTTTGAGATGACTTTTTTATGTCTTATGTGAAGAATGCAAAGGGGAAAGACCTAATAAATGATAATTTATTTTGCACTTTTCTCTAAAAGACGTATCTTTGCAACAGTGAATATGCGGTTTACAGTCCTTGTGTC
>CAVKNF010000202.1:0-2942 GCA_963657415.1 bacterium
CCGTTGAAAAGATGTATATATACGGCGATTTTGTTAATCAATCAGGCGAAACGGTGTCGGTCTATATACTGACGCAAGGCGACCGCACGCAGTCACTGGAGATAGGCACTGAGAGCGCCGACATATTCTTTGGTGATGACCCCGTGGAGATAACGAGCGAAGTGAGCGATACGTTTGACGTGCTCCTTCGCCAGTCTGCAGAGGTGACCCTGCTGTGTGGTAATCTGGTATCAGATTTCTTCAGCACGTCATGCCGTGACGCTGTAGTGAATATCTACAAGGCGGGAGTATGTGTGTTTGCAGGTTTTATCGAACCGCAGACTCTCTCGCAGTCATATAATGAGCGCTGGGATGAAATAACGCTCAACTGCATCGATGCCCTGAGCGCCCTGCAGTACTCCAAGTATAAGAACGTGGGGGCGTCGGGCGTGAGTTACAGCACGGTGAAGGCTGATGCTGGTCAGAGGGCATTCGATGAGATCATCAAGGAAATTGTTAATGGCGTGTATGATGGTCTCGACATCAAGGGAAGTAACGATATACGATTGTGGTATGACGGAAGCCGTGCCATCAACAGTGCAGAGGCACAACGCTACACCATATTCGGCTTGATGTCAATCTCGGAACTGCTATTCTTAGGAGATGAAGAAGATGACGTGTGGCAACAAAATGACGTGCTGGAGGCTATGCTGAAATATCTGGACTTGCATATAGTGCAGGACGGTCTTGATTTCTATATCTTTTCCTGGCAGTCGGTGAAGTCATCGGAGTCAATAGTATGGAAAGACCTCATGAGCGCCGACACGCTGACAACGGAGAGGCAGACAGTGAAGATATCTCTGGACAACGTGGCTGACTGCGACACGACGATAAGCATAGGCGACGTGTATAATCAATTGCTCCTTACATGCGACGTGAAGGAAATGGACGACCTCATAGAGAGCCCACTGGACGACGACTCACTCGTGAGCCCATGCCGATGCAAGCAGAAATATATCACCGAATATTCGTGCGACGGTGAAGGAGTGACGGCTTTCAATGCCTTCTACGCCCTTACGCACGGTCAGACTACGGACTACAGTGCGGGCGATGTGACCGACTGGTATATACAGATAATGAAGCACCCCCACTGGAAGTTTCCACTGATGGGCGATGAGAGCACTGACCTTGTGGACAAATACTGCTCAGAGGGGAAGAACCAAGACGGACTGCTCGACTGGCTCGGTCAGTCAGGCGGTGCGTGCATAATGTCGACAGGTAGCGTGGCGATGAATAGCGCCAAGTCAGACAACAGCCCCGTGTCGAAGGTGGACATGAGCAATTACTTCGTGGTGGCGGTGAACGGCAACGAGAAAGACAGCGAGAGCGAAGCCTTCCCCACGTCCGACTATCTGAAGAAGTGGTGCCCTGTGGCAGTATATACAGGCGGAAGCGCGGGCGCTGCCCTCTCCCCTACCGACATAGATACGACAAACTATATAGTCATATCGGGAACGGTGATTTTGAACCCGATAATGACTCAGACAAACACATATACTAATCTTAATACCAAAACATGGACCGACCCGTCGGCGACGAATCCCGGAGAGATAGACGTGTGGCACAAGACAGTGCCAAGCCGTAACAATAGCGACGGGCGGTATTACACACGCAAGCACTGGCAAGCGACAGACCCCACAACGACACCGACATGGCACAAGAACTTTGACGCGGGCTTTTGCCCCTACACGGGAGCGGGCCCTGAGCAGTATAAGTTTGCCTACAGTGCTATCGGTGACTCATCTGACAAGGTGAGCAAGGTGGCGGTGCTTGCCTGCATGCTTGTGGTGGGCGACAAGTGTGTGGTGGAGACAGGCACTCAGGGCAAACCGTCGGACTATAAATGGCAGACCTACAAGGAACGTAGCGAGTGCGCAAGCGACGATGAATACTACAGTCAGTGCTTCACAATAGGCTTCAATCCTGCTATAGGCGATAAGTTGATAGGCACCGAGTTTGATATACAGAACAACATCGACTACACGATGAATGTGGACGCTGAAGGCACGGCGATACCAATCAAGTGTGACGAAGACTTGGCGGGCAAGGTGCAATTCAAGATACTCGGACCCGTGAATGTGCTGTGGGACAATATCGAGAAATCAACCAAGCGCACGTTGATATTCTTCAAGCATACGGCATGGAGCGAGACATCAGTGCCATTGATGGCGCACGTGAGCAGTATCCAACTGAAGGAATTTGAGGTGAAGGTATACAGCGACAACGGTCATGTGAGCGGTGGCACCACGGACAACGACATAGTATACATAAGCGACACCAACGAGAAATTCATCAATCCAAAGGACGACTTGGAATTCAAGATAAGCAGCGCCCTGACGACGGAGGAATGTGAGAGACTGGGAGTGGCTAACACGGTGAAGATGTCGACGCCACTGCATACTACGGTGCACTACGGCATAGGCACGATATATGACCGCATGGGCGGCGCGAGCGTAAAGCCCGAACAGATGTATGTGGACAATTACTATCGGGAATATCACGAACCGCGCATACAGATGGAGCAGAACCTGCAGGATAAGGGCGGCATCATAAGCCTTTTCAACCATTATAATCATGGTGCCTTGGGCAAAGACTTCTTCGTGCAGGGCATAGGCAGGAACCTTGTGGAGGGCACGGCGAAACTAACACTTAAAGAGATAGAGTCATGGTCAACGTCAAGCAGATAGCAAAACCAAAGAAGAATGCATCGGGCACTGGCACATCATCGGGAGGTGTGACCACTGTCTCCACAGTAGCAGATGAAGCCAAGCACGCCTCGCAAGCAGATAAGGCGACCTTTGCCGACCAAGCGCAATATGCCGTGAAGGCGGGCGCAGCAGACCGTGCGGGCTATGCTGACACGGCGGGGGACATAGCGGACGGGAGTCCAGTGTATGACAAGT
>CAVKNF010000203.1:0-1857 GCA_963657415.1 bacterium
GAATATGACAAACGTCAGAATGACTGTAAATGAAGAGATCTTCATCATTTCCTGTTTTTATAGACAGAATAGTAGACTATAGGCAAAAAGAATATGCTGACCAATGTACCGATGACCATTCCCACGAGTATGGTAAGCGACAACGGGAACTGCAGATCTGCGCCAATGGAACCCCTCGAAAGGAATGGCAACAATGAGAATATTGTTGTGAGCGATGTCATGATGATAGGCATGAGACGCTCATTGCCTGCTTTCTCTATGGCTTCCATGAGAGGGAGTCCGTCATGCCGGTGACGGTTTATCGTGTCAATTTTCAATATAGAGTCATTGATGACAATTCCCGACATCACTATGATACCAGTCATAGACATTATGTCTATCGACATGCCGAACAACCACAACACCAACAATACGGCAAAGACATCGACCGCTATTTCCGAGAGTATTATGAGTGGCTGTATCATGCTCTCAAACTGAGCCGCAAGAATAAAGAACAACAACAGCAAAGCCACGACAATCACCCATACAAGTCCGATTATCATCTGTCGGCTCGTGAAATAGTCACCACCTGTGACTATATGCACATCGGGATGTTTACTCTCATAAGAAGTCACATATTTGAGGATATCCCTCACATTCTTGCCACTCGTCTTTATCTCGATGGGATAGTATTCTCCACCTTCAGATCCATAGAAATGCTTATAGTTACTTGTCATGCTTTCCTTCAGCAGAAGACTTAACGGTATGTCCACTCCGTTATTGCTCATAATACTTCCCGACAAAATCTGCTGGCGGTCTATACTGGTGTTGCCCACCACGACAGGCACATCATCAGCACCATGATTGATGCGGAGCACCTCATCCGTGCCGGCTATCTGCCGCAGACGCTGACACAACCTCGAAAAGCTTATGCCATACATGGTCATCTTCTCCACATCGGCAGTCAGCACGATGTTTGCTTCAGTCACAACAGACGGTATGGACACGTTAGGAAAACGTTTGCGAAGGGAATCGGTAAGTTGCATTGCCTGTGCCAGTTCGGGGCGATGACCTCCACGGTCTTGTAGCATTATGCGCAAGTCGGGTTCGCCAGATGAGAATATCATGTCAAAAAGATTGCCTGATGGGGCAAACTCTACTGACGCCTCGGGATACGTCTTGCCGACGTACTGCAGAAGACAACGTTTGGCATCATTAAAGTCATCCACATTACTGCACTTGAAATATACTAGAGCCTCGGATGACGTTATATCGCGTGTATGAAACAAGAGGAAATCCTGCGTGCCGCACATTGACGTAAACGTTTCTATCTGCGCCTTGCTTTCAGACATGACCGCCCCTATGCGACGGTCATTCTCCTCCACGGATATACCTGCATTCCAGTCCACATACATGATTGCGTCCGTATAGCTTATCTTTGGTATCTGTTGCTTTTCCGAGATAAGGTATATCAGCAATACTCCAGGGATACACGACAGGAACACTATCATGCACAAACGACGATGGGCAAACATCCATTTCTGTATGACCTCATGCCAGCGGCACATAGTGGCATTGACCTTGGTCACTTCATATCCGTCACTTGGGTCCTTGCGTTTGTGGACACGCTTATAAAGCACAAAGAAATAGACTGGCAACACCAGCACGCTCACGGCAAGAGAGGCAAACAGGGATATTGATATGCCTACGCTCTGGTCATAAAACAATGCTCCTGCCATACCTCCGATGAATATGAGGGGCAGGAATACACTGCATGTAGTAAGTACCGAACTGAGCATCGGCGTGAACACTTCCTGTGTGCCCTTGACAACAGCCTCTGTGAGATGCTGTCCGTCACGGAGTTTTTGCATGATGTTG
>CAVKNF010000203.1:1945-2918 GCA_963657415.1 bacterium
CAAGTATCAATCCCGAAAGGGACACGATATTAAGCGTTATGCCTATACCTTGAAAACAAAGTAGCGTTATTATAAGCGACAATGGTATAGACAAAGCCACAAGCATTGCCAGACGCCAACGACGCATAAATGCCAACAACACCAACGATGTGAAGAATGCGGCAGCAAGAAGGTTCCACTCGAGATTGTCAATAGAATAAGCCAGAAGTTCGGTTTGGTCGCGTGTGATATCGAATTCTATGTCGGGATAATTCTTCTGAAGGTCTTTTATGACATTGTCAACAGCCTCCTTCAAATCACCCATTCGTGCACTGTTTTGCTTTATGATGGCAAGCGTAATGCAGTTCTTTCCATTATGGCGCAACATATTCTTGCGCGTCACAGTTTGTTCCTCAATGTCGCAGAGATCCCTCAACTGAAGGAGTCGCCCGTCATGGTTGATATAGACATTAGCCACATCATCAGCATTAAGCACCTGACTGTCGAAATGCACTTTATAACGGTATATGCCATCGGCTACACTAAGGGCTGACAATTGGATATTGTTGTCGGCTATCGCTGTCTGCAGATCGCTGACGGTCATTCCCAATGCCACCAGTTTGTTCTCATCAGGCACACAGGTTATCTCCGATGATGCCACTCCACTGATGTCTACCATTGCGGTGAGAGGAAGTTGCTCCAGCCTGCGGCAGACCACATTACGGACAAAATTACTGAGTTGGGCAAAACGTGCCGAGCGCGCTTCTCCGTGTTTATCATTCTTGAATGAAACATCGAGATAGAATGCAGGAATATCTGTGGCACTAGCCTTTATCACCTTCGGACGGTCTACGTCCTTGGGCATGTTGCCCATGGCCATGTCGATTTTCTCATTAATCTCGATGAAGAGTATATTCATGTTGGCACCAGGCTCAAACTTGAGGAATATGCTACCCACATCCATTCTGGAGTCAGAACTTATGCTCTTTACGCC
>CAVKNF010000204.1:0-2838 GCA_963657415.1 bacterium
GTAGTGCTACCATTACACCATAGGACAATCAAATAAATTATAAAAAATTTATATACCACTTTTGGGAACCACTGTTCACCAATATACAAACCTTAATCCATTTGCAAAGGTAATAGTTTTTTGTGCTATCACCAAATTTTTCTATTCTATTTCACTATCAAAAGGAAATAATTTTTCTTTCCGCGCTGTACGAGCAAGTATTTCCCGTCGATAAGATCTTCTGAACTTACTTCACGGTCAAATGTCGAAAGCTTTTCTTTGTTCAAAGAAACGCCACCGCCTTGAACAAGTTTGCGCATCTCTCCCTTGCTTGCAAATACTGGCGCCGCCTGTGTAAATATCTCTACTGCTGGCTGTCCTAACACGTCTTTGCTTATTTCAAACTGCGGCACGCCCTCAAAGATATCAAGGAATGTCTGCTCATCGAGCTTAAGCAAAGAGTCTTTTGTTGACTTTCCGAACAGGATGTTTGATGCCTCTATTGCCGCATCAAGAGCCTCACGGGAGTGAACCATCACGGTAGTCTCCTCGGCAAGACGCTTTTGCAGAATTCTTCTGCCAGGGTCTTGCTTGTGCTCCTCAACGAGAGCATCGATAGTCTCTTTGTCAAGACTAGTAAAAATCTTTATGTATTTCTCGGCGTCGTCATCGCTTACGTTCAACCAGAACTGATAGAATTTATATGGCGATGTGCGCTTTGGATCAAGCCAGATATTGCCGCTTTCGGTCTTTCCGAACTTCTTTCCATCGGCTTTTGTTATCAACGGACATGTGAGGGCATACGTCTCCACATCGTTTCCCAACGTACGGCGAATCAGTTCTGTACCAGTAGTCATGTTACCCCACTGGTCGTTACCTCCAAGCTGCATCTTGCAGTTGTAGTGCTGGTACAGATAAAGGAAATCGTACCCTTGCAGCAACTGATATGTAAACTCTGTGAAAGACAGTCCGTCGCGAGCCGTACCGTTAAGTCTCTGCTGCACACTCTCCTTTGCCATCATATAATTCACAGTTATATGCTTACCCACTTCACGGGCAAAATCAAGGAAGGTAAAGCCTTTCATCCAGTCGTAGTTGTTCACCATCTCAGCTTTGTTAGGCTCTGTTCCGTCGAAATCGAGGAACTTGCTAACCTGTTTTTTTATTGCCTCTTGGTTATGATATAATGTTTTGTCGTCGAGCAAATTGCGCTCCTGGCTCTTGCCGGAAGGGTCTCCGATCATACCTGTCGCACCGCCTACCAAGATAATAGGCTTGTGTCCGCAACGCTGAAGGTGACGAAGCATCATGATACCGCAGAGGTGTCCGATGTGCAGCGAGTCTGCAGTAGGGTCAGTTCCGAGATATGCCGTTACCATCTCCTTTTGCAGCAACTCTTCGGCGCCTGGCATTATCTGTGCCAACATTCCGCGCCATTTCAGTTCTTCAACAAAATTCTTTTTCATTATAGTTATGTTTATAAATATTTAAATTCTTAGTCAGGGCACGGGGTCATAACCACTTCCTCCCCAAGGATGACATCTCAATATTCTCTTTGCCGCCAGATACAGTCCGCGTATTGGTCCGTGTTTGCGTATTGCCTGTTTTGCGTATTCGGAGCATGTTGGCGTAAATCTGCATGAAGGCGGTGTAAACGGTGATATACATCTTTGATAAAAGAGTATAGGCAGACACAGCAACCATATCGCTATTTTGGATATATGTTTCAGCATACCTTACTTTATATATAATATAATACCGAGACAATCTGTGCTTTATTGTTTTTCTTGGGATAGTTTCTCCTCTATTCTCATAAGAAGTTTTTCTACCTTCTTTTCTACAATTTCCGTATCATACAATTTGTTGTCGAGCCATACGAAAGCTAAAGAAAGATGGTGGTTTCCTATTCCTTTTACTGCTTCTATCAATGGATGCTTGTGCTTTCGGTATGCCTCTCTTACCTGACGCTTCACCCTGTTTCGCTTTACAGCGCGCTTAAAATGTTTTTTTGACACGCTGACAAGCATTCTCACATTCACGCTGATGTCTGCCATTGGCGGTGTCAATACATAAACTACTCTGAGAGGGAAAGCTACCATTGAGCGGCTTTCTATGTTCTTGAACAGGCTCTCCACGGCATTGCGGCCATGCAGACGTTCTTCTTTGCACAGAGTGTATTTACGTTTTTCACACATTATATTATTCTTGCCTTATACAAGTCCGAGGCGGTATTTCAGTCTTCCTCCTGATCTATAAGATAGCGTCTCAAGGCGCTTGTCATTGAAGGGTATTTCTCTGACGGTGCTTCAACAACTACATTCAATCCTGCATCGTGCGCCACCTTTGCCGTTGACGGACCGAAAGTTGCCACTTTCATATCTGCATGTCCTCCATTGGGGAAAGCCTTTTTGTAGGCTGCCACTCCTGACGGACTGAAGAAAACGCACATGTCATAATTAAACTCCTTTATCTCCTCGTCTGTCAAATCGTTGCTCACCGTACGATACATCACGCACTCAGAATGTACTAATCCTTTGGCATCGAGCATTTTCTTTACGGTGTCGTCATGAACATCGCTCAGCGGCACAAGGTATTTCTCGTTCTTGTGCTTTGCCATCAAAGGCACGAGGTCGTCAATTTTTCCCGTGCTTCCGAAGAATACTTTGCGCTTTCTGTACTGAACATATTTCTGGATATATAAAGATATTGTTTCCGTTACGCAGAAATATTTCATAGTATCAGGTATTTCAAAGCGCATTTCTTTTGCTATCTTGAAGAAGTTGTCTATTGCATGGCGAGAGGTGAACACTACTGCCGTGAAACTTGTTATGCTTATCTTTTGCTGACGAAATTCCTTAG
>CAVKNF010000205.1:0-2797 GCA_963657415.1 bacterium
AGCCAGAGCCTTCTCATATTCCTCGTGGTCATAGATGCCTTCGGTCATGCGTCGGATAATCTCCGTGAGGTCAACACTCTCATTGCGCATACCGAGATATTCCTGGAAGAAGTCGGGATTGACTATCGAACCGGCAATACCCATGCAGGCGCTACCCATAGAGAGATATGACTTGCCACGCATCGTAGCCACTGCCTGGGCAGCGCGTGCGAAGCGGAGTATCTTCTCTGCCACGTCAGCGGGAATGGAGTCATCCTCAAGATCCTGCACGTCATGACCGTAGATGCCGAAAGCAGGAAGACCTTTCTGAGCATGTGCGGCGAGTACGGCAGCCAGATAAACTGCACCAGGACGCTCCGTACCATTGAATCCCCATACAGCCTTTGGCCAATGCGGATTCATGTCCATGGTCTCTGCGCCATAGCACCAACATGATGTCACAGTGATAGTAGAGCCTACGCCCTCACGCTCAAACTTCTCTGCGCAGGCAGCACTCTCTGCCACACGGCCTATAGTGCCGTCGGCTATGACACACTCCACAGGCGAACCGTCACCATTGCGCAAGTTCTCTGAGATGAGTTTTGCCACCGAGCGGGCCAAATTCATTGTCTTCTCTTCAAGACTTTCACGCACTCCGCCCTGACGTCCGTCGATGGTGGGGCGTATACCAATTTTAGGATACTTGTTCATAGGTTTTGTTGTTATTTGTTTTAGGTTGTTTGTTTTAGGTAATCTATATACATTATAATATTATATATGTCAGCCACGCTTGCCGACACATGGTTTTCTTCAGGTAGGTCTTTAGTAGTAATAACGTTGGCACGGCAAGCAAGCCCTGCCACGTCCGCATGTGGCAAAGTTAACATAAAAAACGGAAATCATTTCATCTTGCCTGCATTTTTATTCCTATGCCACAACTTTTTAATTTCATTCACATCTTAGACATGAAAAATCCCTCAATGAGGGAGGAACTTAAGTTTTGTCCTCTCTCATTGAGGGATTTTTCATAAAATGATATATCAATAGTTACGTCAGTTCTTCACGACCTTGCGTCCACCTATTATATATATACCCTTGTGGAGTGTGGCGTGCTTGGTGTTGTAGTCTTCAGCACTAAGCACCAAGCGACCGTCTATGCTGTAGACATTCTTGTCGTCGCTGAGCGGTGACTCGACCTTCACGTCATATATACCTGTAGCAGTGTCTTTAGGTTTCCACTTTGAGAGTACCTTTATAGCCTTCATCACATAGTTTGATCCAACTGGAGTGTGCTTGCCCGTGAAGGTGCTGTCGACATCAAAGCGGGTGTAACCCTGCTTCTTGTAGAACTGTGATATGCTATAGGCATTCACTGGAGCCACCACCTCGTCGGTCCTGGAGTGCACGAAGGTAATGGTGTCGGTATTTATCGGCGACCAGTCCCCATAAGGAGTAGAATGCTCTATCATCCATGGTTTGATATGATTTTGCACAATATCGCTCTGTGGATCCCACAACTGTTCGGTGAAGAGCAGGTTGGTGCTTATGCCCTCGTCCTCGGTAGTATTGTAGAGGCGGAAAGCCATGGCATTGATGGAGTCGGTGTTATGTGACTTGTCATCAAACCACTCCGAAATTTTGTCGAGATATGACTTTGTAAGCACATCCTCATACTGCACACCGGTAGTCTTGTCGTTGACGATATCCCACAACACAAGAGGCAGAGCTACGGGATAGTGGGTCACACGCTCCTTGATGATGTCGAGGTAAGTGGCATAGATGTCATACGAACCTGCACCGAGAAAACTGTAATGGATCTTGGGCAGTTCGTCATGTCGATAGCCTTCTGCCACGAGTCGGTCTACCCATGTACCTACGTATCCGCCCTGAGAATAACCCATGTTGAGCACCACGTCATCAAATTTGAATCCTTCCTCAGTAAGAATCTTGCGTCCGGCAAGGAACGCATCGATATCGCACTTACCCAGAGTGCGACCCTGCAGATAAGGCTGCGGGCGGTCCACAGTATTGCCAAATCCGATACCGTCGGACTCTATGATGAAATACTTGGCAGACTGCAGTGCTCCCTCGAGTTTTGTTAGAAGATGCACATTGGTAGGTCTATCAGCATTGTCGGTGATGGTGAAATGGTTGAGCAAGATGCATCCCTTGCCGTCCTGTTTCTTGTCAGCCAGATACTTATTGATAAAGATGGCGGCAGAGAGCACCACTGGCTTGCCCTCGAGGTCATGCGATTCATAGCGGAAGTCATAACGCCAGTAAGTCTTTTCGATGAATGTACGATTATAAATGCCGAGACTGTCCTTGTATTCGGCAAAGCCTGATGCCACTGTCATCAGCATTACGAAGAGTAGTAAAAGTTTCTTCATATCCATAAGTTTTTGATTCTGCAATATGCAAAGTTAGCAATAAAATCTTTGTCATAAGCAATTATTTACAAGGGATTATGCATCGCTTAGCGAAAAAGGTAACTATAGGAGGCGAAGCGTCCTCGCTTTGCCCCTCACAAAATAGAATCTCGCTTTTGTCCTACGCCCTGAACCAACGGTCACCGGCGTAATAATGGTTTAGCGAGGACGCAGCACCTACTACATAATCCCTCAATGAGTGACGTTTTTCAACTAATTCCTCCCTCATTGAGGGATATTTTTATTATATTTCTTCCCTCATTGAGACGGGGCATGGCATCATCATACCTCTCTGGCATTTCGGCATGAACTACTGATACCTCGTGAGAAACTAAAAAAAAAGATGCAACACTCAATGATGAGTGCTGCATCTTTTTCTTTTTGTATAG
>CAVKNF010000206.1:0-2781 GCA_963657415.1 bacterium
TGCTCCATGAAGAGCATTGCCTCAGCGTGCGTTACGTGCGCGATGCACAATAATATAAGTTTAGGAACTAAAATGAAAAAAACTTTCTATAATAAATTCTCTCTTGCACTCGTAGCCACAATGGTGGCTATGGGTGCTTTTGCCCAATCATTTACCGTCAAAGGAACTATCAAGGGCATCAAGAATGGTACTAAGGTGACGCTGCGCAGCGAGGAAAGTGGCAGGCGCATAGACTTTCATTCACTATCCAAAGGAAGTACGTTTGTCATCACCGGCAGTGTGGAGTCACCATTGCTGACATCCATAGAAATCGGTGACAAACCTGAAAGCGAATACAAACAGGACGATTATCCGGAAAACCGTGGCATACGCTTTATGCTGGAGAATGCCGACTACACCGTGAGTGCTGCATGTATAGACAGCGTGCCCCACACCTATGCGGTGGAGGAAGCCTTGCTGTTGAAGACGCCCAACATGACCATACAAGGAGGCGAAGCGCAACGGCAGTATATGGAATGGTTTCAAACCACCTACAAGGAGCAGTTGGCTGAAGAGTTGGCTGACAATGCCTACCGTCACGAGAAATACTTCGCTGGCAAGAAGTTTGGCGAAGGTGACCCTGCCAAGGTGAAACCGCTCGAATATGCGCTTGCCCAGGCGCAAGAGGCTTTGGACAAGGCAAATGATGACTTCATTGCCGCCCATCCCGACTACGCCATCTCACTGCTCATGCAGCAGAAGAAGACCAGCAGACCTTTCACCTATACCGTGGCAGAACTTGACAGCATGCTCAAAGTGTTCGCCGACAATTACGACAAGGCTCGCTTGGCAACATTCACGCAAACGGTTAATCAACTGAAGAAATACCCACGGGGAGCACAATACAGCGACATTGCCTTGCAGACGCCCGAAGGGGAAAGCGCCCGGTTGGCAGACTATATAGAGAAAGGGAAATACAACTTCATTGACTTTTGGGCTTCGTGGTGTGGACCATGCCGTGCTGCCATCCCAAGCGTAAAAGAAATGTATCAGCTCTTGGGCGACAAGGTGAACATCATCAGCGTCTCTGTAGACCAAAAGAATGACGACTGGCAGAAAGCCATGAAAGAGGAGAATATGCCCTGGCGCCAGTTGATTACAACAGAAGAGGGCACCAAACGATTGCGCGAAGACTATATGCTACAATATGTCCCCACCCTCATGGTAATAGACCCGGAAGGGCGCATCCAAATGTATACCAACGAGCCAGACAATGCTCACAGGTATCTGGAGGAGTGTGTGAAATAAATCAGTCAATACTGATCTGGTTGTCGTGCCAGGTGACTTTGCCTTTGCCTAAGCTGTTCAGGAGTTCTGCAATCTCGTGAATGCCCACGTTCTTGGGGGCAGCAAAGAACAGGCGGGTGTCCATTCTGTCGGGATTGTTGAACACCACATTCACATTATACCACTTCCCGATTTCCTGGGCAATGGTGAGGAACGTCTCGTTGTCGAAATAGAATTCCCCACTACGCCATGCCGTAAAAGTCTCGGTGTCTACACGCTCCACCAAGAGTGATTTGCCACTGAAATGTGCATCCTCACCAGGTTGGATGCGTTGAGTGGCATGCGGCGTATTCACCTGTACACTTCCTTCGATAAGCGTGACGTGGGTGTCGGACTCCTTGTAACTTCTGACGTTGAACTCTGTGCCCAACACTCGGGTAGACAACTGCCCTGCCTTCACGATGAAAGGATGGCGAGCGTCGTGCGATACCTTGAAATAGGCTTCTCCTTCGAGGGTCACCTCACGCGTATTGCCCGTAAAGCGGTCAGGATAGGTGAGGCGGCTGTCGGCATTCAGCCAAACGGTGGTGCCGTCTGCCAAGACGACTTCTGCCGTAATGCCCGATGGTGTGGTGAGCGTGTTGAGCATGATGGTGGTGCTTGCCGTACCACTGACTGCTGCCCTTACTTTCTGGGCCACCTTACGGGCTGTTTCATCGCCATGCTGCAACGTGATGTCGCGGTTGACGTCTTCACGTTGCGCCTCATAAGCCACAACGGCACCCTCGGGAACATCAAGTCCGTTGCCTTTTCCACTAAACAACAGAAAGGCACACACGAGGACTGCTGCTGCCGCCAATGCCGTTGCCCACCAGCCCATATGCAGACCACGGCTGCGGGAAGGAGCGTTTTCCTCCATGAAGTCCGCCAGTTGCTTGTTGACATCAGGCTCGGGATGCGCCTTGTGGAGCAGATGCGCACGCAGTGCCACCTCTTCCAAAGTATAGTCTTCTATCGGGTTAGATTCCGTATTCATCATTGCTTGTTTACTTAATATAGATACGTAGGATTAGGCAAATCGGGTATCTTTTTTGTCTTTATAAAGTTCTCTTAATGTTTTTAAGGCTTTCATGATGTGCTTCTTCACCGTGCTCGGACTGATATGCAAGGCGTCCGCCACTTCGGCATACTTCATATGCTGCAGGTAGCACATGTCGAGTATCTGGTCTGTGGGAGGCGACAGTTGTGCGAGCATCTGCTCCACGAGTTTGTCATCGTCGGCAGAATAGTGGGTGTAATAAAGTTCCGCCACATGCATATACTCCTCGGTATAGAGTGCTTTCTGCCGATTGTGGCGCATATAGTCACAGACGCTATTACGCAGTGAGGTGGAGAGATAGGCATAGAGTGTGTCGGGATTGATGCGGTCGATGCGCTTCCAAAGAGACATAAACACATCGTTGAGCAAGTCCTTGCATTCATCTTCATCGTCGATGAAGTGCAAGGCATAGTAAT
>CAVKNF010000207.1:0-2764 GCA_963657415.1 bacterium
GCGGTGCCTCACAGGAAGCCATCCTCCCCTTGTTGCAGGACGGTGTGACCACCACTTCATGGGGTACATCCCTCTTCCTGATGGCTAGCTGCTGGAAGGCAGACATGGACGAAGAGGAAGGCAACTACGGCACCAATCAGTTCTGGGCAGGCAATCGTGCACGCAGCCAGTTTGTTGCCAAGTTCTTCCCTAACGGCGATGCTCCTGCTGTAGGCGTGAAGGAGATGGTCATCGCTGCCAATGACGACCGCGCCCTGCTCTATGGCAAGGACCGCAAACTTGTGGCAGAGCGTCCGGGTGAATATACCGACGGCTATGCTGTTGCCAAGTTCCGCAACACCTACTCCGACGGTGGTCAGCCCCACCACTCACAGTATGTGGATACCGACTACTTCCTCATGCGCTCGGCAGAGGCTTACCTCATCGCAGCAGAGGCTGATGCACGTATCAACGGTGGCACAACGACTGCTACAGGTACTGCATACGTTAACCAGCTCCGCCAGCGTGCAGAGGCTACCACACAGACACAGTACTCGCTCAACCAGATTCTCGACGAGCGCTCCAAGGAGCTCTACTACGAAGGCTTCCGTCGCACCGACTTGGTGCGCTATGGTCTGTTCACAAGCAACAGCTACGTATGGGACTGGAAAGGTGGAGTGCTGACAGGAACAAGTTTCGCCGACACACGCAATATCTTCGCCATTCCTGCTGAAGACGTGAATGCAAATCCTAACCTCAAGCAGAACCCAGGTTATTAATGTTTAATATAAGGTAGGTGCTATAAATTCCCACCATAAGAGAATAAAAATATTATGAATAAAATATTATCAAACATCATGTTGCTTGCCGCAGGGGCACTTGCTCTTACATCCTGCAACGATGACAACGGATCCAACCCAACTCTTATCCAACCTACAGAGTTTGTTCTCAATCAACCCACCGTTGGAGAAGGTCATGTGGATTTGGCACTGTCAGATGGCATCGACTTGTCATGGTCACAGCCAATATACACCACAGACAATGCTCCTGTCGTGGCCACCTATTCTATACAAATATCCACTGCAGGTACATTCAACAAAGAATATAATCCCAATGCAGAGGATGACTCTGAGAATGACGGTGCAGACTATGTGACACTCGACGAGACTACCACAGTGTGCAAGACCACCGTCAGTGCAGAAAGCATCGACAAGGCCATCCAGCAGCTCAACCTCTACACAGAGGAAACTCTTCCCGAGACTCAGGAAGTTTCTTTCCGCATCAAGTCTGACGTGCGCAACGCCAGTCTGGAGGCACTAAATGCCATCACATCCAATACGGTGAAGGTGAATACGCATCCTTATTATTATGAACTGAAGAACGCCACACCTGTCATGTGGTATCTCGTGGGCAACATGTTCGGCGGAAAGTGGGGATCTGACATCGGCTCTACAGCACTGCCTATGTTTCTGAAGCCTGACTACGAGTATGACAAGAAGACAGGTGCCGGAGAAATCGAATACACCAACTATTTCGTAAGTGGCGACTACACTGAAAACAATGAAAATGCTGACGGTGGATTCAAGATACAACCTGCTACCTTCAACTGGGATCTCGGCATGACTGGCGACAACGGTCAGAAGGGTACAATCATCTACCGCAACAATGGCGGTGACGGTGGTCACATCCTTGCACCAGAGAATGGCTACTACACCATCACGATGAATACTGCCAACAACTCTGCAACGATGACAAAGTATGAGGGCGAAGTGAAAGATTACGGAACTATCCAAATCACAGGTTCATTCAACAACTGGGAAGACACACCTATGCTTCCTTACAATACGGAAGGTGTGGAGAACCATGCATGGTACTATGTGATAGACGTAACCACCGACATGTATAACGGCGACCACGGCGTTTGCGAGTTCAAGTTCAAGATTGCCGGTTCATGGGATACAAACTGGGGCTTCGGCGGTCAGGACGGCGCTGTCAACATGTATGGCAAGGGCGAAAACGGCAAGAGCAACCTCGGTCTGACAGAAGGAAAGTATGTCATCTCATTCAATGACATCACAGGTGCATTCAGCATCGTTCAGTTATAAATCATTTTAAAGCATAGACAATTATGATTAAGAAAATAGTATTGGGAATGGCCCTGGTGATGTCGATGGCATCCTGCACAGGTGACTACACCGACTGGGCTAGCCCACAGAGCAATCCTCAGGAGGATGCAGTGAAATTCGGAGATGGTAGTGTGACACCAGTTGACCTGATTGACTTTGCAAATATCACCGACGACGAGACTGAAGTACAGGTGTGCAACATCACAGCGCCATCTGTCACCAACGAAGGTTACCAGCCTACTTATGGACTCATTCTCGGTTCTTCTGATGAAATCATCATGATTTCCGATGACGGAAAGATGCCTGTCAGCGATCTCAAGGACTATGTGGTGAGCAACTTTGGAAAGGCACCGACAGAGCGCTCCATAGACGCGAATGTCATCATGTGGGAGACCAACGGCACATCTACTGTAAGGGTCAACACCTCAGATGTATTCCAGATCAAGGCAAAGCTCGTGGCACCTGTAATATCCAATAGCTACTACATCATCGGCGGTACTCTCGATTGGGCCGCTTCGGCTGCAAGCAAGGAGCAGAAGTTCAGCCACAGTGCAACCAATGTTTACGATGACCCAGTATTCACCATCACCATCCCTGCTGCTGAAGGTGCTGACACTTGGTTTGGCATCGGTAGCGAGGAGGCTTGTGATGCCATAGCC
>CAVKNF010000208.1:0-2708 GCA_963657415.1 bacterium
TAACTATGTGGCTTTCAGCCACTTTCACGGCATAGCCGTGAATAATTTAGGTTTATCAATCTCATGAATTGGATTTATTGCATTTTCTACAATCGTCTTGATTCCCTCTGCGGCATTCATTTTTGTTTTTCTACTACTTTTTTTCATAGAAAACGTATCTTTAGATCTTGTATATTCATTTGCTCCCTTCTTATCAAAAAATACTTCCCTGTTATCCGCTTTGATGAACACACTGCCACTGATGTTTTTTATCTGCTCTCTGACAATTTTTGCCACATTATTGTACTTATTCGCAATATCTCTATTACTAAAAATCGGATCAGAAATAATCGTGATGCCATCTTCTACGCGCACAGACTTTCTTTCTTGACTTGTAGCAGTCTCGCCCTCGGCTCTGCTATCCCTGTTTGCAATAGCCTCATCCATTGCCTTTAAGATCCTATCCTGCAATGCATCCATATCCTTTTCAGCCATGGAAAGGTTGCTGCGCTCCGCAGCAGAAAGTCCGCCCTGCGCCTTAATCTCTGCAATCCATGACTTCATTTGATTAACAAAGTCAATCAACACGTCCTTGATGGTCTTTGCTTCTTTCTTCATGTCATTCTCGAAAAGCCAGTTTCCCAGTTTTTCTATGCCCTTATCATCCGAAAAGATTTCAGCCAGAACATCATTTACCAGTTCATCTGCACTGCCCCTTGTAGACTTGCCCTTTTCATCACTGTAGGCTCTCTTATAGTCCTCGATACGTTTTGCCAGTGCATCTGCATTATTCTCTGCGTAGTAATTCAACACAGTCTCTGTGATTTCTGCGTAGCCCTCAGCATTGTGCGCTTTCAAAAACTCGCCTATGCCTTCATGCATGGCAACTTCTAAGATGTCGGTATCATCTGCCACATTCAGACGGATCTTGCCCTCTTCCGGCACATACTGTCCTCTGACTGTGCCCTCTGTATCTGCATCATCTGAAAAGATCTCAAAGTCAACTCCTGTCTTTTGGGCAAATTTATCAATAAAGGTACGGCTTGCACTGCTAAGGTCATTGTATTTTATCTCGGCTTCACTGCTCGCAAAAGAAACCTTGCCACTTCCTTTTTTCGTGGTAGGGTTTGCCATCTTCTGCTCATCTGATGCACCTTCCTTTGCACCCAGATCATATGCCTTGCGAAGCACTGTCTCTCCGATCGCATCCACCATAAACTTCTGCTTTTTGTCACTCACGGCAGAATCAAAGGACACTCCACTGCGTCCTAATGTGTTAAAGGTGCGCACAGCCTTTACGATACTGGTAGATGGTACACTCGGCTGATTGATCTTTGTCTGCAAGGCAATTGTCATAAGTTCAGGATGCCAGACGATAGTGGTACTGCATCTTTCCTGCGATACGTGTATTGTCTCCGCCTACCCAATACACGAACTTGCGCTCCATCATGCGCGCCACGGATTCGCCTCTGGATTCGTCAAAGATAGACGGGTCGGCAACACAATGAGAGATTTTTCTGCCTTTCAGAAACTCGTTTGATGCCTCCATATCCTTGATACCCTGCGCTATCTCATACGGATCTATCTTTAAGCCATGGTTCGGAGTTCCATCACAGCCGTACCACTCTGCGATCCGATACATGCGTCCTTGATGGTCTACTGCGTTCCACCCTACGGAGAACGGCTTTGCATATCCAAAATCAAAGGATCTCATGATCTTCCATGATGACGGGATTGGGAACGGATCTATAACGTGCGTCCACTTTTTATCCTTGTAGTGAACAGGATCATTTTTCCATTCTGTAAACACTTGTCCTGTAAAGGAATCCCATGAACCATATAGATAAGCGTTTCTTTCTGCTTCTGGCAGGGATGCAAGTGTTGCAAGGTAATTTGGATCTGCTTCTAACAGTGCCTGATTATCAAACACACTGGACGGCACAAATACACGATCCTTGCTTGCCTTGATAATGTCCCCACTAGGTTCTCGTATTTCCACGTCTTCCCAGATTGTCGTCAGCGGTGGTGCAGGTGTGATAAATCTCTCTTTTACCCATCCCATACCTTTCCCGTCTGGATTGCAGGTCGATCTGATATACTGGATTGTCTTCTTTCCACCTTTGTAGCCTGTTGGTCTGTTTCGTGATTTTAGGTATTGATACATCTCATACGAAAAATGCGTCAGTTCGTCAAAGCCTATGAAATCATAGGACTTTCCTTGATAGTTCATCTTATCGGCTTCTCTTTGCATGTAACCGAAAAATATCTTTGCTCCGCTTGGGAACTTCCACACCTTATCGTTAGCGTTGTATCTCGCCTGCGGATATGCAGGCTTATAAAGATCAATGCTACGTGATATAAGGGATTCCAACTGCGGTACTGTATCTCGGAAGATGATACCTCTATAGTGTGGTATGTCTACCTGCCGTAATGCTTCAACCAATAGCGCATCCGACTTTCCTCCGCCTGCTGCACCGCCATACAATACCTCATACTCTTTTCGCGTCATAAACTCTATTTGCTTCGGTTGCGGTTTCCATAAAACACTCATTCTTTCTCACTCTCCTCCTCGTCTCCTCGCATTGGTAGCATGATGATACCAGTGGTTGCCTTTTCCGCATCGTCTGTCTCCTCATCATTTACACCTGCTATGTTAAGAAGGACTTTTGCCGCCTCTGCACTGCCGTTCATGCCATTTAAAAGCAATGAAATCATGAGTCCTGTCATAC
>CAVKNF010000209.1:0-2698 GCA_963657415.1 bacterium
TATGACCCATGGCTACGCCGACCTTCACGGTCGTATAGAAATGGTCAAGGCAGAGGCTGACAAATACCCACACGAGTGGAACTCCCGTCTGTATGCAAAGATAGGCGACAAACTAAACCTGTGCAAAAAGTATGTGGTGAGCCGTCTGGACATCCCCGACTATGAAATCCGGTGCCGTCGCTCTGGATTGCAGTTGCGCGATATTGCCAGTGCCATCAGTCTTCTCTCATCTTTAGAGACTGAGGTGGATGTAATGGAAACTGAGATAAATACCACCAACCCGAATCCTCAACCACAGCCCAAACCACAGCCGGGGCCTGACCCAGATCCGCAGCCACAGCCAAAACCGCAGCCGAAGCCCATGGAGCGCAAACTCCACAGCCAGTTGCCTACGGGCAGTCTCTCGGTGGCACAATACAAGCAGTGGCTGAAGCAGCAACTGGCTATGGTCAATCAATATGATGCGACCGACATCCTGAAGTTTGACGAATAAACATTCCAATGTATGAAACTCATCAATCACGTCCTCAATATACGGCGCCTCATTCAGCAGGCGTTCGACAACCGCTTCTCACGCATGGGACTGAAGTCCGATGCTTCGCTCCCCATGAGCCAGCTCCCTGCCGACCAGCAGGAGCGCCGCCGTCATCTCGACGACATCATGCAGAACCATCTCAGCGAGTTAGGTGACTATGCCGAGGCGCGCCAAACCGCCATCAACGAGTGCGTCTATACGCTCTTCAACCGCATCGCCGCCATCAAGGTGATGGAGAGCAAGGAACTCTTCCCCGAAATCATTCGCCGACGCAAGGAGAATGCCGGGCGTTCCTTCGAGCACAATGCGTGGTTGGAGGAACATCCCGAAGAGCGCAATGCCGAGCGCGAGGGACTGAAGCACTTCCTGCTCGACCAGTTCGACAAGCTCGGTGAGCACATTCCTCTTTACCGTGCAGACTATCCCTATGCCCTGATGCCTACCTCCGACGAACTCTTTGAAATCATTGAGGCGTTTAATGCCGTAGAGCAGGATGCCGACTGTGGCGAGGACGTATGGAAGGGCGACGACATCTTAGGATGGCTCTACGAGAACTTCAATGCCGTGGAGAAGGCTGCTCTGAAGGCGAGTGGTGACAAGACGGAATACGACAAGGTGTCGCTGCAGAGCCAGGTCTATACACCACAGTGGGTGGTGAAGTTCCTCGTCGATAACACGCTGGGCAAGGAGTATATGGAGATGTACCCCGACAGCGCTATCCGCGAGAAATATCAGATAGCCAATCTTACGGGACGCCAGGAGCGCCACCCCAAGGATGTGCAGCAGATGCGCTTGCTCGACCCGGCCTGCGGTTCGGGCAACTTCCTCATTTATGCCTTCTCGCTCTTCTATGACCTCTACACCGACCAGATGGAGAACTACGGCAAGGACTACAGTCGCCGTGACATACCGAAGATGATTGTGGAGAACAACCTCTATGGTATGGACCTCGACGAACGTGCTGCTCAGATTTCACAGATAGCCCTCTTCATCAAGGCGCGTGAGACTGGCGGCCATCGCAGCCATTGGCCGGAGTTTACCAATGTGGTGAGCACTCATTTCTTCCTCGAAGACTATGTCCATGTGCAGGCAGCCTTTGAGGCTATCGACGGACTGGATGATGCCAAGAAAATCGTGATGCGGCAGATATGGAGCGATTTACAGAATGCCTATAAGTTCGGCTCGCTGGTGCGTGTGGACGAAACGCTCAATGCGCTCCTTCCTAACGACTTGAACCATTCTCTCTTTGAGGAGTGGGAGATGGACAACCTGTTCTCATTCCGCAACCAGTTTATGGAGCAGTTGCGGCAGAAGGTAAACGAGTTGGGCGGCAAGGGAAGCAATGCCTACACGCTTGCCAAGACCAACGATGCCATTTCGTTCCTCGAAGCTGTGTCGCGCAAATACGACGTGGTGGTGGCGAATCCGCCCTATACCGACAGTGCTGACTTCGGCACAGAACTGAAAGCCTTTGTGGAGGAGAACTACAAACGCCCATATAAGTTCAATATCAACCTCTATGCCTGCTTCATCAAGCGTTGCTGCGAACTGGCGGAAGAGGATGGTAAAGTGGGAATGATACATCCCATGACCTTTATGTACATCAAGACTTTCGAAGATGTGCGTAAATTCTTGTTGGACAAGACTCATATCAACCTGTTTGTTGAATATGGTTTGAGCAATCTCTTTGGTACTGTTATGGTTGACCCTGCTTTCTATACAATAGAGAAAGGTAGCAATGTCAAGAAAGACTCTGTGTTCATATCTCTTGACCAATATACGAGAACTCCACAGGAAAAGTTCAAGAAGCAATATTGCTTAGAGGCATTGTCTGATATAGTGTCTGGCAATGAGAACAAACATGTCTACCTCCTTCCACAAGACAAGTTGAAGGACATCAAGTCATGGCCCTTTATCTATTGGATCTCGGATGAGTTCAGAGAGAAGTTTGGTAATCTAATGTTGGATGATGTTGCTAAAATCAAACAAGGAATTGCTACTACTAATAATAATAGGTTCTGTCGGTTCTGGTGGGAGATAAAAGGCTCTCAACATCTATATTTTCCTTATTCTAAAGGTGGCCCCTATAATAAATGGGAAGGAAATTTGTGGCTTTACATCAATTGGGAAAAAACGTCGGTAAATTATATAGAAATGAGAGGA
>CAVKNF010000210.1:0-2686 GCA_963657415.1 bacterium
TCGGAGAGCAGGCCGACTACACGAAATACCCCGAATGGGGCGACATCACCGACAATATGTACGAGATGATGCAGAACAAGGCGAAAGCCATAATCACTAAAATAGAGAAAGCAAAATGCAAATAAAGTTGGACGCCAAGGCTGTAGAGCACGATATAGCGAAGGAGATACTCACAAAGTTTAAGAAGAAGGAAGCAAAGAAAAAGCGCCACACGTGGATGGGTCAGGGGCTAATAATGACACACGGCTCGCTGAAAGGACTCCGTGAGATGGTGGAGGATGCCGGCTACGACTGGAGCAAGGGCTCAGTGGATACTAAATAAACCAAAAAGCAAACTAACTATAGAGATACACAATGACCGAGATTAAGATACACAATGACTGCCCCCTCGACATCGCCACGGCGCACAGCCGACTGGCGAAGAAGTGGAAGAATGTAGAGACCACATGGTCAAGACTGGTCGTCCGTTGCGCCGATACAAGGCGCACAGGCGAAAGCGTAGCAGAGTATGGACGCATGAGCCGTGACGAACAAAGCACGGTAAAGGATGTAGGTGGATTTGTGGGCGCCTACCTCTCAGGTGGCACGCGCAAGACCAGCAATGTGATGTGGCGTTCACTGGCGACGCTCGACATAGACTATGGCACGGCGGATTTATGGGATGACTTCACACTCAACTTCGACTTCACCGCCATGCTCTACAGCACGCACAAGCACACGAAAGACAAACCGAGGTTTCGCCTGGTGTTTCCCTTCAACCGCCAAGTGCGCCCCGATGAGTATGAACCACTGTGCAGGAAGATAGCGCAAAAGATAGGCATAGACCTATTTGACGACACCACATACCAGACGGCGCGCCTATTCTACTGGCCAAGCACAAGCCGTGACGGCGACTATGTGTTCGAGTATCAGGACGGCCCGCTGTGCGATGTGGATGAATTCCTCGCGGAATATCACGACTGGCATGACGCTTCCTCTTGGCCACTGTCAAGCCGTGAGGGTGACATCATAGTGCACCAGATGAAGAAGGCCGGCGACCCGCTGGAGAAGCCCGGTCTGATAGGCGCCTTCTGCCGGGCCTACTCCATAGAAGACGCCATCGACACCTTCCTGACTGACATCTACGAGAAGACTGCCCACGACCAACGCTACACCTACGCCAAGGGCAGTGTAGCCGCGGGACTCGTGTGTTATGAGGACAAGTTCGCCTACAGCAACCACGACACAGACCCCGCAAGCAGACAACTCTGCAATGCCTTCGACCTCTGCCGTATTCACCTCTTCGGACTGCAGGATGAGGACTCAAAGGTCACAGACGTGACACGCCTGCCGTCATATCAGGCTATGCAAGAGTTCGCTTCTAAGGACGCGAGAGTGCGCAAACTGCTGGCAAAGGAGCGCCGTCAAAACGTAGCGGATGACTTCGCCGATGTGGACACTAAGGCAGACGACGAAGATATGGAGTGGACAAAGGAACTGGACTGTGACAAGAGGGGCAACATAAAGCCCACGGCAAGCAACATCATCGCCATACTGGAGAATGACCCGGGGCTGAAAGGGCGTGTGTGGTATAACCTATTCAACAACTTCGTGCACGTCACCGGAGGTCTGCCTTGGAACAAGGAAACCACGCGCTGGAGCAACAACGACGAGGCGAACCTGCGGATATACATAGAACAGGCTTACGGCGTGACGGGCAAGGACAAAATAAGGGACGCGCTCATCGCCGTAGTGACAAAGCACAGACGACACCCTATAAGGGAGTATCTGAACTCGCTGAAGTGGGACGGTAAGCCAAGACTCGACCGCCTGATAATAGACTACATAGGCGCTGAAGACAACGAACTCACGCGCATCATGACACGCAAGCACTTCACAGCCGCCGTGGCGAGAGTAATGAACCCCGGATGCAAATATGACTACTGTCTCATCATCTCAGGACGCGAGGGCATAGGCAAGTCAACGCTTTTCAATGTGATGGGCGGCGACTGGTTTAGCGACAGCCTCGTGACCATGGAGGGCACCAAGGGCATGGAGCAAGTACGTGGCGGATGGGTGATAGAACTCCCCGAACTGGGAAGCATCAAGAAATCTGACGTGGAGCAGACCAAGGCTTTCATCTCAAGGCAGGATGACCTCTACCGTCCTGCCTACGGCACGGTGCAGGAATCGCACCCGAGACAATGCGTATTCTGTGGCACCACAAACGAGGAATACTTCCTCAAGGGAAACACAGGCAACCGCCGTTTCTGGGTTATCCCCGTAGACGCGTCACTGCGCAAGCACGGCAACACACGGGAGGCTCTCGAGGCTGACCGTGACCAACTGTGGGCGGAGGCAGTGTGGAGATACAAGCAGGGCGAAGCGCTCTACCTCACAGCGGAGATGGAAGCCAAAGCACGAGAGAGGCAGACCGAATTTAACGACGACTCCGACGACCCACTGGAGGCTATGGTGACGGAATTCCTCGACATGAAACTGCCTCCCGACTGGTATACGTGGGACATCAACCGGCGAAGGGCTTACATAAAGAATCCCGATCCACTGGATGCCACGGGCACTGAGACACGCGTCAAGGTGTGCGCCGCTGAGTTCCTCTGCGAGGTGGTGGGCATAAGCATGGCAGACAAGGGATATAAGTATGAAGCAAGACGCGTCAACGCCATCATGGAAAGACTGGAAGGAT
>CAVKNF010000211.1:0-2671 GCA_963657415.1 bacterium
CAACTCTACAGTATGAAGTGCTCCAATAGTCGCCAACTCGACATTGCCGAGCATATGCTCTTTACTCCCGACCTCTTCAGTTACTTCCTCACTGGCGAAGCCAACTGTGAGTATACCATCGCCTCCACATCAGAGTTGCTTGACGCAAAGACGAAGGATTGGGACTGGGATACTATAGACCGCCTGGGACTGCCTCGCCGCATCTTCTGCCCGATAGTGATGCCGGGCACGGTGAGAGGACATCTCACCAAGCAACTTGCCGAAGAGACAGGACTCGGAGAGGTGGACGTCATCGCCGTAGGTTCGCATGACACAGCAAGCGCCGTGGCTGCCGTACCCGCAGAGGCAGGCGAGAACCCCGTGGCATTCATCAGTTCAGGCACATGGTCGCTGCTCGGAGTGGAAGTGGATAATCCGATACTCACCGAGGAGGCTCGTCTGGCAGAGTTTACCAATGAAGGTGGAGTAGGAGGCAAGATTACCTTCCTCCAAAACATCACCGGACTGTGGTTCATCCAACGCCTAATGGCAGAGTGGAAGGAGCAAGGCGACGAACAGCAGTATGACACTCTCATCCCGGCTGCAGAGAAGGCTGTGATATCAAGTATTATCCCTGTAGATGCTCCAGAATTCCAGAATCCCCTGTCTATGGAGCAGGCAATAAAGACTTATTGCACCAAGCACTCACTGCAAGTGCCGCAGACTAAGGCAGAGACCGTGCGCTGTGTGCTGCAGTCGCTCGCCCATAAGTATGCTGAGGCCACATCACAACTCAATCAGATGTTGCCTGAGAAGATAAAGACTCTGCATATCATCGGTGGCGGTTCGCAGAATAAGTTGCTCAACCGCCTTACCCAAGAGGCTCTCGGCATACCCGTGGTTGCAGGACCAGTGGAGGCCACTGGCATCGGCAACTTGCTCACCCAGGCCATGGCCAAGGGCGAGGTGAAAGATGTGGAAGAGATGCGCCAGATAGTGCGACGCAGCATAATTACCTAAACAACTATCTATTAATGGAAACCAATAAAGAAAGAATATTATGGAAAGACGGCGTCAGTTATGTGGTGCCGTTTATCCTCATCACATCGTGCTTCGCACTATGGGGATTTGCCAATGACATTACCAATCCGATGGTGAAGGCTTTCTCCAAGATATTTCGCATGTCAGCCACCGACGGCGCTCTTGTGCAGGTGGCTTTCTATGGAGGCTACTTCGCCATGGCATTTCCCGCAGCCATGTTTATCCGTCGCTACAGTTACAAGGCGGGCATACTGCTCGGACTGGGACTCTATGCCGTGGGTGCATTCCTCTTCTATCCTGCCAAGATGACGGGCGACTACTATCCGTTCCTTATAGCCTATTTCATCCTGACGTGCGGACTTTCATTCCTTGAGACATCGAGCAATCCTTACATCCTCTCGATGGGAACGGAAGAGACTGCCACCAGACGACTCAATCTTGCGCAGTCATTCAATCCTATGGGATCGCTGCTCGGCATGTATGTGGCAATGAACTTTATCCAGGCAAAACTCAATCCTCTTGACACTGCATCCAGGGCAAACCTCTCCGACAGCGAGTTTGAGGCAATAAAGGACTATGACCTGTCTGTGCTTATCGCTCCCTATCTTGTCATAGGACTTGTCATCGTGGCTATGTTTCTCGTCATACTGTTGGTCAAGATGCCAAAGAATGGCGACAAGAACCATAACATCAACTTCATCCCTACCTTGCGACGCATATTCCACATGCCGCACTATCGTGAGGGAGTCATCGCACAGTTCTTCTATGTAGGTGTGCAGATTATGTGCTGGACCTTCGTCATCCAGTATGGCACTCGTGTGCTTATGGCTGATGGCATGGCAGAGATTGATGCCGAGGTGATGTCGCAGAAGTATAACATCGTGGCGATGGTCATCTTCTGCTGTTCGCGTTTCCTCTGCACCTTCATCCTGCGCTATCTCAATGCCGGTCGCTTGCTCATGATTCTGGCCATTGCCGGAGGTTTGCTGACAGTGGGAGTCATCATGCTGCAGAATATCTACGGACTCTACTGCCTCGTGGGAGTGAGCGCATGCATGTCGCTGATGTTCCCTACCATCTATGGCGTAGCCCTGACAGGTCTTGGTGATGATGCCAAGTTTGGTGCCGCAGGACTCATCATGGCTATCCTCGGCGGCAGTGTGTTGCCACCGTTCCAGGCCATGATTATCGACTTCGGTACTGTATGCGGAATGCCTGCCGTAAACGTATCCTTCATCCTCCCGTTCATTTGTTTCGTAGTAATAGCCATCTATGGTTGCCGCACCTTGTGGCGCAGCCAGGGAAAGCTCGCAGGATGAAAGGCAGAATTGCTAGAAGGGCAAAGCGAGGACGCTTCGCCTACTATAGAATGCATTTTATAGTAGGTGCTGCGTCCTCGCTGCACCCATAGCAAGCAGCGGTAACTTAGGAGGTACAGCGCCCTCGCTGTACCCTTCGCTAACAATAATATCTCTTGCTTGCGCGTGGTACGGCGGGGGCGCCGTACCTCCTACTTTACCATTTTTTCTCTTGTGAGTGGTACGGCGAGGGCGCCGTACCTCCTTGTGATTACTTGCTTGCTAATGCGAGGACCTCTTCCCAGTTGTCGGCAAGAGCCTGCATGGTGGGGTAGAGGCGGTCGGCACCCTGA
>CAVKNF010000212.1:0-2577 GCA_963657415.1 bacterium
TCCATGACAGTCTTGCGCTGCTGAGGATCGTCGCTTGTGGTGACATAATCCTTCGGTTTGTTGAGAAGCACATACACCTTCTTCTCAAGCGACACGAGCTGGTCGTGGAACATCACCTTGTCGGTGCGCAATACCTTTGTTCCGAGTTCGGTCACCACCTCACCGTTAACGGTAACGACACCTGCCTGGATGAAGTCGTCAGCCTCGCGACGAGAGCAAACGCCAGCATTGGCAAGATACTTGTTGAGACGTATCGGCTCGTTAGGATCGATGTGTGTTTCCTTATACTCGATGCGCTTCTTCATGCTGTATTTAGCATTCGGGTCATAACCTGCAGTGTGCTGCTTGCGGTAGCCTCCCTGCTGAGGGCGCGCACCGAAGTTATTGCGATAGCCACCCTGCTGACGTGGCTGATAGCCACCTTCCTGATTGTAGCGAGGACGATATCCGCCTTCCTGCTGACGTGGCTGATAACCTCCCTCTTGCTGCTGGCGTGGCTGATAACCACCCTCCTGACTGTAGCGAGGACGGAAACCGCCTTCCTGTGTGCGTGACTGATAGCCACCCTGCTGGCGAGGCTGATAGCCCGGCTTGCGGTTTGACTGATAGCCGCCTTCCTGATTGTAGCGGGGACGGTAACCGCCTTCCTGCTGTGGGCGCGACTGATAGCCTCCGCCATTATAGCGTGGACGATAGCTTGACTGCTGTTCGTCATGATTTTCTGACTGCATACCGAAGCCTGCTGGACGGAATCCTCCTTCCTCACGGCGCTGCACACGCGGACGTGCTATTCGAGGGCGCTGAGTGCGGCCTTCGGTGTTGTTTTCACGGTTGTAACCTGTTGCAGGACGTGACACACGCTCATAGCGGTGTCCGTTTACATTCTGAGTAGATTGTTCCTGACTCTCAAAGTTCTTCTCTGAATCCATTGTTGTAGTTGTCTTAAGCCTCACGGCTGTTTTCTAATATAAAAATATTAAATACCAGTATAATTGCTTGGAGTTATTGCCAACAGCTCTGCTTTCACAGCATCGCTTACATCCAAGCCGTTGATAAATTCGTGTATTGTCTCCTTAGTCATGTGTTTATTGGTGCGGGTCAATGACTTCAGTGCCTCGTAAGGGTTAGGATATGACTCGCGTCTGAGGATGGTCTGGATAGCCTCGGCTACCACTGCCCATGTATTCTCGAGGTCCTCGTCAAGTTTCTCCTTGTTGAGGATGAGCTTGCGCAGTCCCTTGAGTGTGCTCTGGATTGCGATTACGGTATGTCCGAAAGGCACGCCTACGTTACGCAATACGGTAGAGTCCGTAAGGTCGCGCTGCAGACGGCTTACCGGCAGTTTCTGTGCGAGGAACTGCAGTACGGCGTTCGACAGTCCGAGGTTACCCTCAGAGTTCTCGAAGTCTATCGGGTTCACCTTGTGCGGCATGGCGCTCGAACCGACCTCGCCTGCCTTTATCTTCTGCTTGAAATACTCCATAGAGATATACATCCAGAAGTCACGGTCAAGGTCGATGATGATGGTATTGATGCGGCGCAGAGCATCGAAGACAGCACCCATACAGTCGTAGTTGCTTATCTGAGTGGTGTACTGTTCGCGCTCAAGACCGAGTTTCTCTGCAACAAAGTTGTTGGCGAAAGCCACCCAGTCATATGAAGGATATGCCACATGATGTGCGTTAAAATTACCTGTAGCGCCACCAAACTTAGCTGTGAGCGGAGCCTTCTTCAGTTCGTCGAGCTGACGACTGAGGCGATAAGAGAACACCTTTATCTCCTTGCCAAGGCGTGTAGGTGAAGCAGGCTGACCATGAGTCTTTGCCAGCATGCTGACATCAGCCCATTCCTCAGCGTAGGCATCAAGTTGACCGATGAGTTCCTCCACCTGAGGGTAGATGACATCAGTAAGGGCTTCCTTGATGGAAAGAGGCACACTGGTGTTGTTGATATCCTGCGAAGTGAGTCCGAAATGCACAAACTCCTTGAATGCGTCCAGTCCACCGATGGCATCGAATTTCTCCTTGATGAAATATTCCACAGCCTTCACGTCATGATTGGTCACCTTCTCGATATCTTTCACGCGCTGTGCATCCTCTACAGTGAAATCCTTGTAGATGGCGCGCAATGCAGAGAAGAGAGAGTGGTCAAAATCCTTCAGTTGAGGAAGTGGCAACTCGCAGAGAGTTATAAAATACTCAATCTCCACTCTCACGCGATAGCGTATGAGTGCATACTCCGAAAAGTACTCTCCGAGAGCATCGGTCTTTGTTCTGTAACGTCCGTCAATAGGGGAAATCGCGGTCAGTAAGTTCAAATCCATTGTGTCTATCCTGTTTATGTGTAATCTTCTCAGTGCTTTTGTCAACAATATGTTTCACACATACCATTATTTCGATGCAAATTTACAAATATTATTCCTAACTCTATGAAACAGACGACGGAAAGTTTAGCAGCAACGACAAAAAAGTTGATTTATATAAACGAAAAAAGAGACTGCAACAACATTGCAATCTCTTCAGTGTGGGCGTTGACGGATTCGAACCGCCGACCCTCTGCTTGTAAGGCAGATGCTCT
>CAVKNF010000213.1:0-2565 GCA_963657415.1 bacterium
GATTTCGCCACGCTTGTTCTGGGGCAAATCTACTCCAACAATTCTTATTGCCATTGTTTAAATGAATAAAGAATAAATAATTAATTACTTAAAGGGGAAGCCCCCTCATTAAATCCGAATTGCAAAATTACACAAATAATTCTACAAAGGCGAACTTCAATGAATTAGCGTCCAACCTTTTAACCTTTTACTTTTAACTTTTAACCAAAATTAAAAGTATTAACCCTGACGAGTCTTGAACTTAGGGTTCTTCTTGTTGATAACGAAGAGGCGACCCTTACGACGAACGATCTTGCAGTCAGGAGTACGCTTCTTTAATGATGTTCTTGTCTTCATATCTTTTATATGTAGCTTATTTGTATCTGAATACGATTCGTCCTTTTGTCAAATCATATGGACTCATCTCAACCTTCACTTTATCACCGGGAAGAATCTTGATGTAATGCATACGCATCTTTCCCGATATATGGGCTGTTATAGGGCAGCCGTTCTCCAGCTCTACTCGGAACATTGCATTGGACAACGCCTCTACAATAACTCCGTCTTGCTCAATTGCAGATTGTTTTGACATATTATTTATGTTTCCTTTTCTAACTTTCTATTCCTTCAAATGAAGATAAAATCTCTGAATGTCCTTTCCTTATAACTATGGTATGTTCGAAATGGGCGGCAACCTTACCGTCCCTTGTGACTATGCTCCACTTGTCAGGAAGTAGTCCTACGTGACGGTCACCAAGTGTAATCATTGGTTCTATGGCTATGCACATTCCATCCTTGAGCATCACTCCACCGCCTCTTCTTCCGTAATTGGGAACGGCAGGATCTTCGTGCATCTCCTTGCCTATTCCATGGCCAGTCAGTTCCCTGACAACACCATAACCGAAAGACTGGCAGTAATCCTGCACCACGCAACCGATGTCTCCGACATGTGCTCCGTGTTTTGCGACTTCTATGGCTTTATACAAAGACTCCTTAGTTACTTCAAGCAACTTCTTCACCTCTGCAGAGACTTCGCCGACACAAAAAGTGTAGGCACTGTCACCATTAAAACCATCAAGAAGCGTTCCACAATCAACCGAGATGATATCGCCATCCTTTAGAATGACTTTATCACTCGGTATTCCGTGAACTACAACACCATTTACTGATGTGCAGATGCTGGCAGGGAAAGGCTCTCCAAAAGGATTGGGGAAATTCTTGAAGGTAGGTATTGCACCATGATCCCTAATGAACTCCTCCGCAATCTTATCTAATTGGAGAGTCGACACTCCAGGTTTGATATTCTTTCCTATCTCAGCAAGAGTCTCACCGACGAGTCGGTTTGCCTTACGCATGAGATCAATTTCATCTTCAGTCTTCAGATAGATTGCCATAAGGACAATACTAATCTAAATTAATAAGCTGATACATTTCCGCCACGAGTATGACCTGCATTGAGCAGACCATCGTAATGACGCATCATCAAGTGACTTTCCACCTGCTGGAGAGTATCAATTACCACACCAACAAGAATCAGAAGAGATGTACCACCAAAGAACTGAGAGAAGCCCTGCTGAATGTTCAGCAGTCCGGCAAGTGCTGGCATAATAGCGATGAATGCGATGAAAAGAGAACCAGGCAAAGTGATACGCGACATGATAGCGTCGATATACTCTGCTGTATCCTTTCCAGGCTTGATGCCAGGGATAAATCCGTTATTGCGCTTCATGTCCTCAGCCATCTGCGTAGGATTCATAGTAATAGCCGTATAGAAATATGTGAAAGCTATGATCAGAATCACATAAATGATATTATATGGCAGACTACGGTTATCCATAAGAGAATGGAGGAAGGTAGAAGAGCTGTCAGAATTAAACTGGACAATAGCCAATGGCACGAACATCAATGCCTGAGCAAAGATGATAGGCATCACATTAGCAGCAAACAACTTCAATGGTATATACTGACGAGCACCACCCATCTGCTGACCATTTACAATACGCTTTGCATACTGTACAGGCACCTTACGAGTACCCTGAGTCAAGATGATAGCAGCACAAACAACAGCATACAAGATGAGTATTTCTGCAATGAACATCACGACACCACCACCGGAGATAGCTGTCAAGCGCGAACTAAATTCCTGGACGAAAGCCTCTGGCAGACGTGCAATGATACCAATCATGATTATCATTGACACACCGTTACCGACACCCTTGTCGGTGATGCGCTCACCGAGCCAAAGGATGAACATGGAACCGGCAGCAAGCATAATGCTAGCCGGAACCATGAATGCTGTCCAAGAAATGCCAGACGCCAACGCTCCTGCAGCCTGATACTTCAGGTGTACAAGATAAGAAGGAGCCTGGAACAGCAGTATAGCCACTGTCAACCAGCGAGTATACCAACTGATTCTTTTACGTCCGCTTTCGCCCTCGCGCTGCATCTTTTGGAAGTAAGGTACAGCCATAGCAAGGAGCTGCATGACAATTGAAGCTGAGATATAAGGCATAATACCAAGTGCGAATATAGACGCATTGGAAAATGCACCACCAGAGAACATGTCAAGCAAAGACATAAGTCCGC
>CAVKNF010000214.1:0-2556 GCA_963657415.1 bacterium
CTTGGATGGTCACCGACGGAGCCACTACATTGCGCTTCACTTCGGTATAGGCCGCACCGCCGTTGAAGAAAGCCTCAAACGGGTCTACGTTCCTGTTTCTTTGTATTACGATGCCCTTGAAGGTGATGCTTGGAATCTCCAACTTGCCTGTCATCTGAGGATACATCACATACTGGCTCCAGGTCACTGTCTTGTATGGCTTGCCGTTGATATTCTCTATGGAGAAACTCTTCTGGCGAGGCAGAGGAATCTCCTGAGTGTGAAATCCTGTGAGGTCAGGCATCTTTCCCTCGAGTTGGGTAAGGTCTACCTGGGTATATACCTTATATGTGAGGAGTATAGGCTCCTGCTCGTGCACGGTCTTCTTGTTTGCGCTGACGCGTATGAAGAGGTCGTTGCCTGTTATGGCAGAGCCTGCTACACGCATGTCGTCATCATCCGACCCGTGCATGCGCGGTGCTCCTTGTCTGCCCGACTGCGATGCATTTCCCGACACGGTTATCTTTACTGCCGATGAAGTCACAGTCTTGCCGTTGACGACGGCACGAGCTGCCGGAATGGTGTAGGTGCCGTTTTTGGCTGCATAGAGAGTATAGGTGTAGGTCACCGACGACGAACTCGACGTGTGGCCATTGATCATCTGAAAACTTGATGACCGCGAAGTGTACGGACCCGTAATGACCTCAAGGCCTTCCGGTACATTGCCTGCGCGGAAGTTCTCCACGTCTTGTGTGGCTATGACATATGACAGTCGGAAATTCTCCCCGCACGATACATGCGATGGAGCCTGCACCGAGATGCTCTGCGCTGACAGCATAAAGTGCTGTGCCAATATACACAGTAGTGTAAACAATATCCTTTTCATTTCACACTGAGATACAATTGTGTTCTATATATACAAGTGACATTAGTGTCAATCCCTCTTCTTCTTACCAGTTCTTCTGCAGTCTGCGTTTCTGCGGCATGGCCTGCTGCTTCTTCATCTTCTGCTGTGTGTTCTTTTCCTCCTGCAGTGCAGCCTGCAGCAATTGCTCGGCATTGTCCTTGCTCATCTGCTCCTTGGGCTGAGGCTGGGGTTGCTTTTGCTTGTCCTTGTTCTGCTTGTCCTTGTCGTTTTGGTCCTGTTTGTTCTTGTTGTCCTGCTTGTTGTCTTTCTTGTTATTGTCCTTGTTGTCCTTCTGCTTGTCGTTCTTCTTCTGGTTTTTCAGTTGACGCTGGCAGAGGGCCAGGTTATATCGTGTCTCGTTGTCAGAGGGATTGTTTCTTAGGCTCTCCTTATAAGCATCGATAGCCTCGGCAAACATCTGGTGTCCCTGACATATCACGCCTATGTTGTGATATACCATAGCCTTGCGACTCTTGCTCGTTTCCAGTTTGCCGGCATTCTCCAGGTTGACTATTGCCAGAGAGTCTTTCTGCTGCTGCATGAGAGCACATCCCAGATTATAGTATGCCTGTGGATTCTTGTTGTTCTTGTCGACAGCCTTTCTGTAGTCCACCTCGGCTTTGTCAAATTTCTGCTGGCGATAGAGTCTGTTGCCACTTCTGATGTGCTGGCGGTCAGTCTGCGCTGACATCACAGCACAAAGCATAGACAATATGCATATAGTGAATGTTCTCATCATTTTCTGTTTCTGCTTCTCTTGAATACGCGCACATTGGCAAATAGCGGGTTCTTGCTTTCCAGTACGCAAACCTCTATTATAAGCAACAGCAGCAATACTATCGCTACAGCCTGAAACTGTTCGTCATATTCGCTGTAGATCACGCTTTGGGTCTCGCCACTCTGTAGTTTCGACAACTGGTCGTTGAGTATCTCCTGTGCTTCGCTTGTGTTGTCCACATGGATGTATTTTCCTTTTCCCGCCTGGGCTATCTCCTGGCACATCTGCTCGTTGAGCGCGCTCATCACAGTGTTGCCCGAGTTGTCCTTCATGTAGCCTCCGTCGCCGTCGGGAATAGGTGCGCCTTTGGCATCGCCAATGCCGAGTATGAATACGTTCATGCCTTTGTCGTGTGCAGCCTTGGCTGCCTCCACCGCCCCACCCTCATGGTCTTCGCCATCGGTGATGACTACGATGGCTTTGCCGACATCTGACTTGGTGAAGGAACTCGACGCGAGGTTGAGAGTGTGTGCTATGTCAGTGCCCTGTGATGCGATGAGCGACGGGTCTATATTCTGCAGAAACATCTTTGCCGACACGTAGTCGCTTGTGATAGGCAACTGCACGAAGGCATCGCCTGCGAAGACTATCAGTCCTATTTTGTCATTGGAAAACTTGTCGATGAGGTTTTCCACCATCAGTTTGCTCTTTTGCAGTCGTGAGGGCACCACGTCTTCGGCTTTCATGGAGTTGCTGATGTCCATAGCGATGATTATCTCTATGCCGTCGCGCTTCTCGTGTGATATCTTGCTTCCCATCTGCGGGCGTGCCAGAATGACTATGATGAGGGCTATGGCGGCAATCATCATCCAGAATTTCACCGTTGGGCGATATTTCGATACCTCGGGCATCATCTCCCTCAGCAGACTTTTGTCTCCCAAGCGCTTATACC
>CAVKNF010000215.1:0-2546 GCA_963657415.1 bacterium
TCCGCTCTACCTTCCGCTCTACCTTCCGCTCTACCTTCCGCTCTACCTTCCGCTCTGCCTTCCACCAGACCCTCTGCTCTGCCTTCCGCATGCCCTTCAGCATGTCCTTCAAGTTTGGCATTGCCGAGGACATCATTCTGTATCATTATGGCATTCACATGTTCGTCATAGGCATAGCGCTCGGCATTTGTCATGGAGTAATATTGCAGTTTCTGGCGTGCCTCTTGCAGACCTGGCGCTTTGGTATCAGGACTGATGACACCGTTCTTCAGATAGTTGACCCACTCTTCGAGGGGTGACTTCGCCACCTTGTTGAATTCATTCACACGAACAAGAATATAGGTGGGAAATATCTCCGAAGGTGATTTCCTCACTATGGTGTCCTTCTCCTTTGTGCTGATGACAAGATTGTCCTGAGTGTGCAGACCCACAAAATTATTCTGCCCCACATAGATATAGTCCGCACCCTTGCCAAGGTCAAAATAGAGGATGCTTATGGAGTAGACCTTCTTCACCTCCTTGTAAGTGTTGCCGAGGTTTATATGTTCGGTGATTGCCTTTGCCACGCCATAGAGCACACGCTCGAGGTAGTAGAGTTCGCTCGTGTTCTGTATCTCCACGATAATAATCTCGCCCTTGCTGTTTTTCGCCTTGATGTCCACACGATTGAACTTGTCGTCAATCTCCTGCTGATTGCCTTCGCTCTCAAGGATGTCGACAATCTTCACCTTCTCATTCAAGAACACCTGCAGAAAACCTTCAAGCACATCAAAGTTGGCCTTTTGGCGAAGCAGTCGCTTAATGGCCCAGTCAAAACGTATATATCTGTCTCTCAGTTCTGTCATAGCATTATCCTCCATTTACTTCATATCCACAAAGTTATCATTTTACTGCGAAAGATGCAAATGTAACTCCAAGAACTTGTCATATATTCAACTGTACCATAGCATTATATACAATTATGACTTTTACGTAACGAAGAATTCATAATGCAAAGATATACATTATCCCCGTATCCGCAAAACTTTCCTCAGCAGTCTTCACATTTATGTAACGCGTGTGTAACAACTTCGTCACAACAATGACTTACTTTTGCCCTCAAAGATACATTTACAACATAGGAAAATCATGAAAAAGAAAGACGCCAATTACAAGGACTATGTTCCGCGCGACGTGAGTTGGATGTATTTCAACCGCCGCATATTGCAGGAAGCACAGAAAGAAAACATCCCTTTACTCGAGCGACTGAGTTTCCTCGGCATTTACTCCAACAATCTCGATGAGTTTTTCCGTGTGCGCGTGGCTCTGCTCAACCGCATTGCCGAGTGCGACGACAAGGAGACACGCGACGAGCGACAGGAGGCTCTGCACACACTGAAGGTCATCAACAAACTCAATGCCTCGTATGCCAAAGAATATGAGCAGGTCATCAGTCAGGTGGAGGCTGACCTCGCAAAGGAGAACATCTGTCTGGTCAACGACACGCAACTTGACGACAGCCAACAGCGCTTCGTGCGCAACTTCTACTATCAGAAACTTGCCGGTCACATCGCCCCGGTATGGTTTTCTGCCGTAAAGGACCTCAACAATGAGTCTGACGAAAGCATCTTCCTTGCCGTGAAGATGCGCAAGAAGACTGACAAGTCGCACCCCGAATATGCTCTCATGCAAGTGCCTGTGAACGTGGTGGGACGCTTCGTACAGTTGCCCGACATGGACGGCAAGTCTTACATAATGTATGTCGACGACGTGGTGCGCTATGCCCTGCCGCTGATCTTCGCCGGACTCAACTACAATCTCTTTGAGGCCTACGCATTCAAGTTTACCAAGGATGCGGAGATGGAGATCGACAACGACCTGCGCACGGGATTGATGCAAAAGATATCCAAGGGCGTGAAGAGTCGCAAGAAGGGTCAGGCTCTGCGCGTCATATATGATGCGGAGATGCCTCACGACGTACTGAAGCGTGTGCTCGGCAAACTCAATGTCGACAAACTCGACACCATCCTCGCCGCCGGCCGCTACCAGAATCACCGCGACCTGATGTCTTTCCCCGACTGCGGACCGATTCATCCATGTGCCCTATCATGACTTCGCCTCATATATCCGCCTGCTCCAGGAGGCTGCCGTGCACAAGGAGGTGAAGAGCATACGCACCACGCTCTATCGACTAGCTAAGGAGTCGAAGGTGGTGAAGGCTCTCATCAATGCCGCGCAGAACGGCAAGCGCGTGACCGTGGTCATCGAACTTCTGGCACGCTTCGACGAGGCTTCCAACATCAGTTGGTCGAAGAAGATGCAGGATGTCGGCATACATGTCATCTTCGGCGTGGAGGGTCTGAAGGTGCACTCCAAAATCACACACATCGGCATGCGCAAGGGTGCCGACATCAGCGTAATAAGTACGGGCAACTTCCACGAGGGCAACGCACGCTGCTACACCGACTACATGCTCATGACTGCCAACCGCAACATTGTGCGCGACGCCACCAACGGACCCGACATCATAAAGCGCATACTCAAGGACACGGGCATCAACATCGAGA
>CAVKNF010000216.1:0-2521 GCA_963657415.1 bacterium
TCAAGAAGATTGCCGAGCGCACAGAGGAGATCGAGAAGGGTGTCGAGGAGTTGGTGAACGCCCGCAAGGTGGCCAACAAGATCGAGAGCGAGCACGACAAGGCTATCGCTTATCACGACACTGTGGCTGACCTCATGGAGGAAATCCGCTATCAGATCGACAAGTTGGAGCTCACCGTTTCCGACGAACTCTGGACTCTGCCTAAGTATCGCGAACTTCTCTTCCTGAGATAATAATATTAGGGTACGGCGAGGGCGCCGTACCTCCTACTAAATAGAAAAACAATAGAAGGACAATCTAATTCTTTTATTGGTTGTTTAAGTTTGTGGGCTGCATCATTGTGAAATGGTGCAGTCTTTTTTATTTTTTTTTGCCTAAATGTTTGCAACGTAACAAATTATTATTAACTTTGCCACATGCCTCGAGCTCACGCCGAGCCTTTTAGTGGGACGAAGAGTCACGCGATGAGGAGAAAAGGGTGGGTGATAAGGAGGCTTAAGACATAATTAAGGCGTTTACTTAGCGCTTTGTTTGAGACACACTGGAATCTCGCAAATTACAGTTGTTATCATAAGTCTTGAACATTGCAACGGTAGATGCCCCGTGGTGTGATTATTCATATCGGCGTGGGCTCTGACGTTGTCTGTTCAACTTTGATAGGCAATGCGAGAGCCTCAGTGTGATGGACAGACAACAGGTAGGTTCTCACGCTTTTTTTTTGTCCCTTATTGCCATGAATGAATAATAACATAAATATATAAAACATTATGAGAAAGGTTTATCTTTTATTCGCAACCGCAGCCATGCTCGCTGCCAGTTGCGCCAATGATGACTTTACCGGCGACAACGCCTCTCAGCAGGCTGGCACCGGCGCCATCGCCTTTAATATGAATATGCCCGCGACGTCGCGTGGAGATGGAGATAATGAAAATACTTCGGCAACTAAACTCGGAAATGAATTTATTGTTTGGGGTGAGAAGGAAGAGAATGGTGCTTCAACTTTGACTGATGGTAAAGTTGTTTTCGAGAACTACCGTGTGCAGTACACGCAAAGCACTGCAAATACCACTGAAAGCAATACAAAGGACTGGGAGTATGTGGGATTAACACCATATAATAGCAACGGTACTGCTCCTGCAGGTCAGGATGAAGGCAGCGAGGCCACCGCAAAGGTTAGCCCATCAATCTATTCTTCTGATCAAGATGCCACAAACAAGCAGACCATCAAGTATTGGGATTTCGGCAAGACCTATACCTTCACCGCTGTGTCGGCTGCGCAGGCAGACATCAAGAAGCAATTGGTGAAGATTACCAAGAACTATAGCGAGTCACTCGCAGTAAACAAGGGCTACACAATCGAACTCGCTTCTGGCGCAAGTGTAGATGATGTATATGTGGCAGACCGCATCACTAAGAAACTTGATAATAAATCAACCACCAGTGCAGCGGACGATGCCGTCCAGATGACCTTCCGCAACTTCATGTCCAAGATTCGCTTCGGTATCTATGAGATCATTCCAGGATATAAGGTCGTAATCACGGGGTTGAAGTACCAAACAAAAGCTGCTGAAGGTGAATCATCTGCAACCGAGTTAACTCATCCTACAACAGATAGTACTCCTGTTAAGACCTTTGGTATTACTGGTGACTTCGTGGTGACTGGTGATAACACCAAGTATAAGGTTACTTATGTTTCAACTGAAGGTGATGACAAAAACAAGGCTCAGGTTACACTTGAAGATAATGCAAGCAAGCAGACCTACCTGACTACCGCAGGCACTACTTGGCTCAGCACAACAACAGACGACCCTGTTAAAACAGCAGCCAATGCTCCTACATGGGATAACAAAGACTCAGAAAATAAAGGTGCTTACACCACCATCCTGCCAAACCCAGGCAACGAGACCAACCTGAAGTTGCAGATCTCATATAAGTTGATTTCTGAGGATACGAAAGAGGTTATCGAGTTTAAGGATTCTGAAAGCAAAGAAATCTTCCGCACCGTAGAGGTTCCTGCCCAGTACTGCCAGTGGAAGAGCAACTATGCCTACACCTATCTCTTCAAGATTACCGACAAGTCCGCCGACCTCTATCCCATCACCTTCGATGCCCTCGTAGTGGCAGACGAGACTGGCAACCAGGAGACCATCACTACTGTCAGTGAGCCAAGTATCACGACATTCGCTACAACTACAACTGATGGTAAGACGACAATAGTTAAGGAGCAGAATGAGTATACAGCCGGCAATACAATCTATGCTACTGTAATGGCACTCAATTCAAATACTAGCAAGTACGAAAATGTTACTCTGAGTAATCAGCAAGGTAATACAAACATCGCACTCTACACAGTGACATCAACTAACTCTCAGGGAGGTGCAGTTCAAGAAATCACTGAGGCTTCAGTTGCTAACTGCATTGCTAATGGTGGAAGCGGTGAAACTAAGACTGTGACGGATGCAAATGGATGCACAATGACGGCTACGCCTATTTCGGCAACAACGACACAAGATAGTAACAC
>CAVKNF010000217.1:0-2509 GCA_963657415.1 bacterium
CCACTTGTTTACCGTGTCCCTGCTGTCTGTCAAATCTTTGATGTTTACATTCATAAGCCTAAACTTGTTTTCCCTTTTTGTTAATCCTTGTTATCTCTCTCTTTACCTTACACATTGCTTGTTGCAGGGCTTTGTATTATATCATGATGTCTTATATATTATGCAAAGGTACAACATTATGTTGGTTTTATTGTATTGTAAATAACATTTTGTTTGAAGATAACATAAAATTAATTGCTATTTGTATATAAGAAGGTCGGGGAAGGATGTATATTGAAAACTTTTCTCGGATAATTCTACCTAAAAGTATCTGTATTTGCAAAGTTTTAGGTTGTTTTGACCTAAAACTTTTGTTTTCATGATAGTTTTAGGTCAAAATAACCTAAAACTTTTGATTATAGTTACTATTAAGGTGGGAAATAATAGAACCCACCTTGAGCTATAGAAGCGCAAGAATAATATTGGAAACTATAGGAGGTGCAGCGCCCTCGCTGTACCAATCGCTGATATTATTTTCTTGATGGCGACTGGTACGGCGGGGGCGCCGTACCTCCTAATATTACCTTCTACTTGATTGAGAGGGTACAGCGGGGACGCTGCACCTACTATAGTTACTTTATGGACGGTGTGAAACGATAGGTTACGGAGTATTTGCCTACAGGACACTTATATTGGTCGAGCACAGAGTCACCACCACAACTGTGGTTGCCTATGCCGCGCTGCCAATAGTCGAAATGTGCGAATACTTGTGGTCTGCGCACGAGATCATATGGATGCTTGCGTCCGTAGAATACATCATAGTTGAACTGTTCGTCATCGAAGTGTGACAGAGAGAATGATGACAGACCGTCGGTCTTAACGGAGAGTTTCGTAGTGCCGTTGTCGAGTGATAGGAAGCGCAGTCCCTGGCGGTCACCCATGGTCTGCGGAGCACTCTGCTGCTCAAACATGCCGTCAACGGTAGTCTTGTAATATCCGAGCAGATATCCGCGCTGGCGGTCTATGTAGTTACTCTCGTCACCCTTGGCATAGTACTCCACATTCTCGAAACCTTCAGCAAACTGCATTGTGATGCCCATGCGGCGTGTCTCGTCAGAGGTGTTGCCGAAGGTGACGCTCATGTCCACGGTGCCGTCAGGATAGATGGTGTAGTCGATGACGTGAGTGTTGTCGCCTACCGACACGGCAGTCTGTGCCACGACATTCTTGCCACTCTTCTTAGGAGCTTTCAGGAGTTCGGTCTTGCCACCGATAAATCCCTCCTGCTTATAGTCGTTGACAGCCACACCCTCGGTAGCACCAAGGCTGATGTTGTCGTTGGCGATGCGGCGGAATCCGTTGAAGTCAGGACCTGTGGAAGGCACGATGAGTTGAGTGCAGCGGAATGTCCAGTCCTCTATAGTGCCGTTAGCGCCAAACTTAAAGGTGAAATCTTTGCCCGTTACCGTGTTGCCCTTAACCTTAATCTTACCCTTAGGAGAGAGTTTGGCGAGAGCGACGTGGCGGTTTTCTATGAACTTGGGATCTGCCACTGACGGACATGCGCCGTTGCTGTCGGTAGAAAGGGCAAACTGCTGCTCCACTACGCTGTAGCCCTTAGCCTCCCATGTGGTGCCGTGTGTCAGAGCGAGGCTGATCGTGATGATGTATTCGTGGCTGTTGTCTACAGATGTCTTGTAAGGTATTTCTATCGAACCAGTATTGCCTGGTTTTATAGATGGAAGAGCAATAGTGCCGTCCTCCACCTTCTTGCCGTCCTTGAGTATGGAGTATTTCAGCGTGAGGATGTCAGTTATGTCGGTGAAGGCATACTTGTTTTTCAGGGTGAGTTTCTTGTCGGCAAACGATACGAAGTCTACATTGCGGTAGACATATTTCACCTCAGTGAGTTTAGGTGTCCACTCACGTCCAGGAGTGATGATGCCATTGCTCATGAAGTCGCCCTGGAAACCCTCCACACCATTGTTGAGTCGTGTGTAGTCGTAGCCAGAGGTGTAGTAGTGTATGCCAGTATTCTCGTCGGTGAGAGGCTGATGGTTCTTGATGCGTCGTGTGTCATAGATGCCCTGGTCTACCCAGTCCCAGATGCATCCGCCGACGATAGACTTGCTGTTCTCTATGATGTCCCAGTATTCCTGCAGATTGCCTACAGCCTGTCCCATGGCGTGAGCATACTCGCAGATGAAATAAGGTTTGTCATTGAGACCCTCGGTAAGGCTCTCCACAACCTTTATCTTCGGATACATGTTGCTGCCGAAGTCGGAGTAGCGCTCACCATGCTTATAACCCTCATAGTGCACCAATGCGTCACGTCCAGGCAGGAGTTTTTTCACGCAGTCGTAAGTAGCCTGGAAGTTTACGCCGCCACCGCTCTCGTTGCCCAATGACCAGAACACGATGCTCGGGTGATTGCGGTCGCGCAGTACCATGCGCTCCGTGCGGTCCACATATGCGGCCTCCCATGTGGAGTCATTTGACAGTCCCTGATTGTTGTGGCACTCCACGTCAG
>CAVKNF010000218.1:0-2448 GCA_963657415.1 bacterium
TAAATAAGTATTGGGTTGATTATATACAAAAATTGAGAGAGCATTATGAAAGTACTGATAGTAGTCGACATGCAGAATGACTTCATCGACGGCAGCCTCGGCACTAAGGAGGCGGAGGCCATAGTCGGCAACGTGGAAAAGAAAATACGCGAATGGGACGGACTCGTGGTGGCTACACGAGACACCCATTCACCTAAATATCTCGAGACCCAAGAGGGACGCAACCTGCCCGTGGAGCACTGCATAGAGGGAACAGTGGGGTGGGAGATAAACCCCACCATACAGGCGGCTCTCGATGAGAAGCATGCGCAGGTGGTAAACAAACCTACATTCGGCAGTGTGGCTCTTGCCATGATGCTCATGCAGTGTGGCGTGACGGAGATACAACTCGTAGGTCTATGCACCGACATCTGCGTGGTGTCGAATGCTCTGCTGCTTAAGGCCAACATGCCAGAGGTGCCCATCTCTGTGGATGCCTCATGCTGTGCTGGAGTCACTCCAGAGAAACATGCCGCAGCCTTGGAAACGATGAAGTCATGTCAGATCAACATACTATGAAGCAGATAATAACCCATTTCACAGACAATGACCTCTACACGTTCTCGTGCCAATACTATGTCATGCAGCAGTATCCGCGTGCAGAGGTGGAGTATACATTCATCGACCGCAACGAGACGATTTATCCAGAGGGCTTTGCCGACCTCCTGCAGGAACAGGTGAACTACATGCGCAATGTCATCATAACTGACGAGGAGATAAAGTTTATGGAGGAGAAGTGCGTGTGGTTGCCTCTGTGGTACTTCACATTCCTCAAGGGTTATCGCTTCAATCCCGACGAGGTGAGCATCTCGCAGGACAAGGAGGGACATCTTGAGATAAGCATCCGCGGCAAATGGTTCTCCACCATCATGTGGGAGATGCCTCTGCTGTCGTGCATATCAGAGATAATGCATGTGCTCAACGGCGACCATGATCGCTATGACCGGGAGCGTGAGCGCCAGAAGGTGATAGAGAAGTCGCGCCGCATATTCTCTTCAGGACTAGTATTCGGTGATATGGGCACACGCCGTCGCTTCTCTTTCGACCATCAGAAGATGGTGCTCGAGGCCATGAATGAGGTCTACAAGTCGCAGTCGTGGTCGGGAGTATTCACAGGTTCAAGCAATGTGTGGCTTGCCATGCAGTTGGGACTGAAACCGCTGGGCACGCTCTCACATCAGATAATATCCTTCGAGGAGATAGTCAGTGGCGTCTTTGAGTGCAACTACATGGTGATGAAGAAATTCTCTGATGTCTATGACGGCAACAATGGTATATATCTCTATGACTGTTTCGGCGACAACCTGTTCTTCAATAACCTGTCGAAGCGCATGGCAATGATGTATTGCGGTCTGCGCGTGGACAGTGGCAAGGAAGAGGAGCAGATAGACAAGATTATAGAGAAGTATACCCAACTGGGCATTAATCCGAGTACCAAGCAGGTGGTATTCTCCAATGGATTGGATGTGGACCGCTGCATAGAGATACACAACTATTGCGCTGGCCGCGTGCAGGATTCCTATGGCGTGGGCACAAGTCTGATGTGCGACATCGACAATGTGCATCCTGCCAACATCGTGATAAAACTCACCAAGGGTCGCATCACCGAACTCCGAGAGTGGCATGACTGCGTGAAACTCTCATGCGACAAGGGTAAGGTGCTGGGCAATCCCAGGAAGTGTGACTATATCCTCGGACTTATAGAAAACGGATAATATGAATTGGCAATATAACAAAAAAGAGGTGGCTATATGATTATCCACCTCTTTTTTGCATATTGCATTATTATTAGATGATGCTGTTCTTGCGTGTCCAGTCGATAATCTCGGGGATATAACCGAAGGCCATGCCTGTGACGGTGTCGGCACAACCGTAATAGATGGCTATGCGACCAGTCTCGGGATCATGGAGTTCGGCGCAAGGGAAGCATACGTTAGGCACATCGCCCATGCACTCGTAAGGAGTCTGAGGACTGATAAGGTAAGGACCCGAACGGTAGATAGGCTTCCATGGTGTCTCGAGATCAAGAAGTGCCGAACCGAAGGCATAGACATATCCGTTGCATGAGTGCAGCACACCGTGATAGAAGAGCAGCCAACCCTCGGATGTCTCCACAGGAATAGGACCTGCACCTATCTTCATGCACTGCCAAGCGGAGAGTTCAAATGGTGCCGGAGCCATCACATGGCGATGGTGTCCCCAATACTCCATATCGGGCGACTCGCTGTAGAAGATATCACCGAATGCTGTATGGCCAGTGTCACTTGGACGGCTGAGCATGGCGAAGTTGCCGTTGATCTTCTTTGGGAAGAGCACGCCGTTGCGGTTGTAAGGCAGGAAAGCGTTCTCCAACTGATGGAAGGTCTTGAAATCCTTCGTCCATGCCACGCCGATGGTAGGTCCATGATA
>CAVKNF010000219.1:0-2431 GCA_963657415.1 bacterium
CGTGCTGGCTGTAGCCGAGGGCGAGGCGGACATTACCGTTGAGGCTGTAGACAGCACAGGCATCAAGGCCGTTTGTCACATCATGGTGGAAAGCGAGAAGAAACCAGTTGTTCCTATTGTGGAAATCAAGTTTGTAGAGTCCACGGCAACCGTTGGCATTAATGAGACCAAGCAGTTGGCAGTAACCTACAACCCGGAGAACGCCTCCAACAAGACGCTCACATGGGCATCGACAAAGCCTGCCGTAGCCACAGTTGATGCTGAAGGCAACGTGACAGGCGTAAGCGAGGGCAAGACTATCATCACGGCGAAGACTACGGACGGTTCGAACCTGACCGTCAACTGCGTGGTGACCGTGACAAATACGAGTGGCATCGGACAGATTACCATGGGCAATATGACCCTCACGCTCCGTGGACATCACCTCTCTATCAGTGGTGTTGCAGACAATGCCCCAGTTCTCGTGGCAGATATCCATGGATATATCGTCTATAAAGGCACAGATCACGAGATAGACCTTCCGGGTGACGGTATATATATAATAAAGGTGAAGGGCAAGACTTTGAAGATACAAGTGAAGTAACCCTTACCACTGCGCTAGATAAGTTGTTGAGCCTTGTAGAAATCTTCACATTTCCAGAAGATTTCTGCAAGGCTCAACCTTTTTTATTATCTTTGCATAAGATAAGCTGCACTCTGCAAAATGAAAGCAAACGACCAATTATGAGAAGAATCCCCTTTTATCTACTATTAACCATTACTTGTCTGCTCGGCGTGTTTGCGTCATGCGGCAAGAGTCAGCGACACTTTGTTGTCGGCGTGTCACAATGTAGTGAAGACGTGTGGCGCGAGAAACTCAACAATGAGTTGCGCGTGTGCGCTTTCTCCTACGACGGCATCGACCTACGCATATCTTCAGCCTACGACGATGTGGAACTGCAGACACGCCAGATAGACCAGTTCGTGGATATGGGTGTAGACCTGCTCATCGTGGCTCCCGGTCAGGTGAAGGTATCCAAGGCCATAGAGCGTGCCTACGACAAGGGCATACCCGTTATCGTGTTCGACCGAAGGGTACATTCCAATAAATATACCGCCTATATTGGTGCCGACAACGAGGAGATGGGACGCAACATCGCCCGTTACCTGTCCACACAGGTGAAAGGACACGGACGCATACTTGAGATCTGTGGTCTCTCCACATCCTCGCCTGCCGTAGATAGGGCAAGAGGTTTTGACGGCGAAGTGGCGAAGCATGCCAACATGGAAATAGTGAAGCGCTTGGAATGTGACTGGACAGAGCAGAATGCCTATCGAGTCATAGACTCGTTGCTCACAGTTTCTCCGGCAGACTTCGACTACGTCTTCGCCCACAACGATCGCATGGCGATGGGCGCGCGCAAGGCTGCCAAGAAGCATGGCGTAGACCTCAATAAGGTGCAGTTTCTCGGTATCGATGCCATGCCGCAGGGTGGGGGAGGCATGCAACTGGTGAGAGACGGCGAACTCCTCGCTTCGTATATCTATCCCACGCGAGGTGATGAGGTGATGAAACTTGCGTATGACATTCTCAATAAGAAACCATTCAAGCGCGAAAACCTGCTCTCGTCGGCTCTCGTGACGCGCGACAATGCCAACGTGCTGCTCATGCAGAATGACGAGACACAGCGCCAGGCCGACAATCTCATGTCTTTGCGCAATCGAGTAGTGGCTGCGACAAACGCTTTTGACACCCAGCGCAGTTATCTCTTCATGCTCATCATCCTCGTATGCCTGCTGTTTGGCGTCTGCATATTCGCTGTGAAGGCATATCTCGCCAAGACCCGTTTCAACCGCCAATTGCAGGAGAGTATGGCGCAACAGAAGCAGATGACTGCTGACATGGAGCGCATGACGCAGACGCAGTTGCGCTTCTTCACCAATGTGTCGCACGAACTGCGCACTCCGCTCACGCTTATCTCGGGTCCTGCCGACCAACTTGCCGAGCGTGAAACAATAAAGGGAGAAGACCGCAACCTCGTGGACATGATACGCCGCAATGTGAAGATACTCTCGCAACTTGTAGACGAAATCCTGGAGTTCAGGCGCATACAGAATGACAAGGCTAAACTCAAACTCAACCGTTTCGACATAGGCAAAGAGTTGCGTCTTTGGGAATCTGATTTCGTAGCCGTTGCCGAGAGGCGCGGGCTCACGCTCAAATATGATGCCACCGAGACTGCCATGGTAGTAGCCGACAAGGAGAAGGTGTCGCACATTTATTTTAACCTCATGACCAATGCGCTGAAATATACTCCACAAGGTGGCACCATCACCACAAGACTAACGGTCTTAGACAACACCTTCCGCATCACGGTGGCTGACACAGGCAGTGGCATGTCAGAAGAAGACTGCAGCCACATCTTCGAGCGTTTCTATCAGGCCAAGGGTT
>CAVKNF010000220.1:0-2392 GCA_963657415.1 bacterium
GCGACGTGGCTCGGAGAGGACTTCATAACCATCGCCACGAAGTTGCTCGGTGAGTGACATCACTCGTTCCTCACTGCCAACCGACAGGGCGAAATGGGCGAGGCTTACCACAAAGCGAAGCAACTGGGGCTTGTGGAATAATGTGTCACAAAACCATTCAAATTTTATCTTTTATAATGGATAAAATCCATAAGATTCCCTATTTTATCCTTTATAAAAGATAAACACAAGACATTATTGTAATAACGCAAAAGAGGATGAACTAACCATATGTGGCTAATTCATCCTCTTTTTTTATAGGTATGTTCTATAAGTTGGTGATAAAAAATATTTTAATCACCTACTTATCGCCTCTATTCCTTTACCAATTCCTTGGCCCTCTCAAGGGCTATAGAGATGTGGCTGCAGATGTTGTCCGTGCCCACAAGTTCGTCGAAGCGTGCTTTATGCAGAGTGGCTTGCACCTTAGGACGCACTCCCGAGAGCACTATGCGTATGCCCTCACGCTGGCTCGTCTCGCAGAGGTTGGTGAGGTTGTGTATACCCGTGGAGTCTATAAACGGTACCTTACGCATACGGATGATGCGCACCTTCGGACGGTCGCCCATCGTAGCCATGATGTCTTCAAATCGGTTGCCGGCACCGAAGAAGTAAGGACCATTAATCTCATATACCTCCACACCCTTCGGTATGGTGAGGTGCTCCAGATTTCCCTGCTTGATGTCGGCATCCTCATTGAGGTCTATCTCCTCAGTAAGGATGTGCACATCAGTATTCTCCGCCATACGACGCATGAAGAGCAGACAGGCGATGACCAGTCCTGCCTCGATGGCGATGGTGAGGTCGAAGATGATGGTGAGGAAGAAGGTGATGAGCAGCACCGTCACGTCACTCTTGGGATTCTTCATGAGTGACTTGAACGAACGCCAACCGCACATGCCGTAGGACACTACCACGAGCACACCTGCCAGACATGCCATTGGGATGTATTTTGCCAAAGGCATGAGGAAGAGGAAGATGAGCAACAGCACTATGGCGTGGATGATGCCTGCTATAGGTGTGCGACCGCCATTGTTGATATTTGTCATCGTACGCGCTATGGCACCCGTAGCAGGTATACCGCCGAAGAGAGGCGATGCGATGTTGGCAATACCCTGTGCCACAAGTTCGGTATTGGAGTCATGATGGTCGCCCGTGACACCGTCGGCGACGGTGGCAGAGAGCAGAGACTCTATGGCACCGAGTATGGCGATGGTGAAGGCAGGACTCACAAGTCGCTTGATGGTTTCCCAATTCATGGCAGGCACGGCAGCGTCAGGCAATTCATTGCTGATGGTGAAGCGGTCGCCGATGGTCTCTATAGAGGTCACGCCGGCATACTGCTTGAGCAGCAAGGCTGCTATGGTCATCACGATGATGGCGATGAGCGAACCCGGTATCTTCTTGCTAAACTTTGGAGTGATGGCTATCACGACAACGCTCGCCAGACCGATGATGGTGCTCCACATGTCAATTGTATTGAAACTGGCGATGTATGCGCCCCACTTCTCTATGAAGTCAGACGGCACAGTGGCCATGGTGAGACCGAAGAGATCTTTCACCTGAGTGGTGAAGATGGTCACTGCGATACCGCTGGTGAAGCCCACGACGATGGGATAAGGTATATATTTGATAATGGTGCCGAGTTTCAACACACCGAGCAGCACGAGAAATACTCCCGCCATGAAAGTGGCGATGGCCAGTCCCTCCATGCCATACTGCTGTATGATGCCATAGATGATGATGATGAAGGCACCCGTAGGTCCGCCTATCTGCACCTTGCTGCCTCCGAAGATGGAGATGATGAGTCCGGCTACGATGGCGGTGATAATACCTTTCTCGGGGGTTACGCCACTGGCTATACCGAATGCTATGGCAAGTGGAAGGGCTACGATGCCCACGATGATACCTGCCATGATGTCGGCAGTAAGTGTCTTGCGGTCGTAGTGTCTCAGGGTGCTGAGCAACGACGGCTTGAATACAAATGGTTTCATTTTTACCTTATAATATAACAATCAAATTCACCTAATATGTTAATATTTGTGCAAAGTTACGAAAAATCATTAGTAACCGCAAGCACGGAGCATTCTAAGTGACGGTGAAAAGAATCAGGTTGGTATGATTTGATGCCGATATCAGCCTATAAACTTAATCGCAACATGCTATAAATCCCGTTACACCTAACAACAAACTACTTCGCCTAACTTATATTTAACTAAATACAACTTATATTTTCTTCCGCCAAACTTGTATTTAACTAAATATAAGTTAGGCGAAGCAAAATCTTACAGGCTAAAACAGGTTTTATAGTCTATCACTTCAAGATTGTTTTCTATCCACATCATATTATAGG
>CAVKNF010000221.1:0-2384 GCA_963657415.1 bacterium
CTACGAGTTCGGCATATTTCTTATAGAGTGCATAGTCGCCCTTGCGTGTGGCAAGTTGAAGTGTAGCGATAGTCTCTGGGTTCCAAGCGTGCTTGATACCGTCCTTGCGGTAGTGGAAAAGACCCACTGTAGGAAGGAAATCCATCTTCTTGGCAGCGAAAGCCTGATCGTGCAGACGGATAGCGTCGCGTGCGATAGTCTCCAGACCGATACCGCCGATGGTACTGATCTCCGTACCGAAGTAGTTCTTCAACAAACTCTCTGAAAGACCTATGCTCTCGAAAATCTTCGCACCACGGTAACTGCGGATGGTAGAGATGCCCATCTTAGCCATAATCTTAAACAAGCCCTTCTTCACGGCCTTGATATAGTTATGCTCGGCTGTAGAGTAGTCCTCCTGTATCTTCTTGTGCTTCACCAAGTCGTCGAGGATGGCGTAAGTCAGGTAAGGACAGAGGGCGGAAGCACCGTAACCCAAGAGGAGGGCTGCGTGCATCACCTCACGGATCTCACCGCTCTCCACGATGAGGGCGGTCTGCACACGCTTGCCTGCGTCGATGAGGTAGTGGTGAACGGCGCTCACTGCGAGCAATGATGGGATGGCTGCGTGGGTCTCGTCAACGCCACGGTCTGACAGGATAATATAGTTGTAACCGTCATCGACGCTCTGCGCTGCCTGGCGGCAGAGGGTGTCGAGTGCCTCATGCAGTCCTTCTTCGCCCTTGGCGGTCTCGAAGAGCATGTGGAGCTTCACGGTGTTGAATCCCTTGTAGCGGATGTTCTGGAGAATATCCAACTGGGTATTGGTCAGGATAGGATGCGGCAGGCGCACCATCTTGCAGTTGCTCTCGTCAGGATTCAGAATTCCTGATCCCACGCGACCTATATACTCTGTAAGACTCATCACGAGGTTCTCGCGGATGGAGTCGATGGCAGGGTTGGTCACCTGGGCAAACTGCTGACGGAAATAGTTGAAGAATATCTGCGGCTGGTCTGAGAGTACTGCCAATGGAGTGTCATTACCCATTGATGCCGTAGGCTCCTGACCCTTGGTAGCCATCGGGATGATGGTGTCGGCGATGTCCTCTTCGCCAAATCCAAATTCTATTTCCTTGCGAGTCAAGTCCTCTACAGAGTTCTCCACCTTACGTCCGCTGCGGAGTTTCTCCAGTTCTATTCGGTTGGTGTTCAACCACTGGCGGTAAGGATGAGCGGCTGCCAAGCGGTCCTTTATCTCACCATTATAATATATCTTGCCTTCCTGAGTATCGATAAGAAGAATCTTACCAGGTTGCAGACGACCCTTCTCGGCAATCTCCGTAGGGTCGAAGTCCATCACACCCACCTCGGATGCCACCACCATCATATCGTTCTTGGTGATGGTGTAGCGTGCCGGACGCAATCCGTTACGGTCGAGCAAACCGCCGGCGTAGCGACCGTCGCTGAAGAGCAATGCGGCAGGACCGTCCCATGGTTCCATCAAGATGGAGTGATACTCATAGAACGCCTTCAAGTCCTCAGAGATAGGATTCTTGTCGTCAAAACTCTCAGGCACCATGACTGCCATGGCGTGAGGCAGCGACAAACCGCTCATCACGAAGAACTCAAACACGTTGTCGAGGCTTGCGGAGTCACTCATGTTAGGCTGCACGATAGGCGAAATCTCGCGGATGTCGCCCAGTGCCTCACTGCTCAACACGCTCTCGCGGGCCTTCATCCATCCGCGGTTACCACGGATGGTGTTAATCTCACCGTTGTGGGCCAGCAAGCGGAAAGGCTGTGCCAGGCTCCATGTAGGGAAAGTGTTGGTAGAGAATCGTGAGTGCACAAGTCCTAAACCGCTGGTGAAGTAATTATTTGTCAAGTCAGGGTAATACTGGCGCAGCTGGAGACTGCTGAGCATACCCTTGTATACGATGTTCGAATTGGAAAGCGAACAAACATAGAAGTCAGGATCTGTGATACGCTTCTCTATGCGTTTGCGGATGAGATAGAGAGTGCGCTCAAAGACTGGCACCTTGTCGTCGGTCACGCCCGTGATAAACACCTGCTTTATGGCAGGCTCGTTCTTCAGAGCTGCCTCGCCCAGGCACTCGGGGTTAGTCGGCACATTGCGCAGATGCATCAACTGTAGTCCCTCGCGCTCTATCTCCTCTATCATGATGGAGAGAATGTCGTTTTGCTTCTTCTCGTCCTTAGGCAAGAAGATGAGACCAGTGCCGTATTTACCCTTCTCTGGCACAGGGATACCCTGCAAGAGGATAAACTCATGCGGTATCTGAAGCATGATGCCGGCGCCGTCGCCCGTCTTGTTGTCGGCACCCTCAGCACCGCGGTGGCGCATGTTCTCGAGTACCTTCAAGGCGTTGTCGACAAGCTCATGA
>CAVKNF010000222.1:0-2355 GCA_963657415.1 bacterium
ACCTACGGAAGAGAGGATATACCATGCCGACATCTGACCTACGTCTTCATTGCCACTCAGTCCGTCGTAGTTGGTATTATACATCTCGCTCATCGTCTGACGCAGGCGCTGTGCCGCCTTGTAGGGCTGGCCTATGAAGTTATACATATATATGACATGGTGGCTCGGTTCGTTGCCATGGGCATACTGACCTATGAGACCGCTGACATCGGGAGATGCATTCTCGCCGAGCGAACCCTCTACGAAGAACAGTGAGTCGAGTTTGCTGACAAACTGCTTCTCACCACCAAAGGTGCTCACGAGTCCGTGCACATCATGAGGCACGAGGAAGGTATACTGCCATGCGTTGCCCTCGGTGTAGTCATTGATGCGGTGGGCAGCGTCGAATGGGTCAAACGGCAAGCGGAACACGCCCTTGGAGTCTACGGCACGCATGAAACGAGTCTGAGGGTCGAAATACTTCTTATATGACTTGCTGCGATTGTAGAAATATTTGTAGTCGTCTTCCTTGCCCAGCATCTTTGCCACCTTTGCCACTCCGGCATCGTCGAGGCAATATTCCAGAGCCTTAGCAACGGTTTCGTTTTCTGGTTCCTTGTCCCAAGGGATGTAGCCATACTCCTTGAGCAATGGGAGCGAACGGTTGTCATAGAGCATAGATGCCTTTAGGGCCTCATAGGCTTTCTCCTTGTCTTTGACATATCCCTTGAGGATGATGTCGGCAAGGATGGGCACACCCGAACTGCCCACCATGCAGTCGGTCTCACTACCAGAGAGATGCCAGATAGGCAGACGGCCCTGCTGGTTGTAGATAGCGAGGAAACTCTCCGACAGGTCGGTCTGCATGTCGGGGCATACGAGGGTCATAAGCGGATAAGCCGAACGGTAGGCATCCCAGAGTGAGAATGTGCTGTAGGTCTTGAAGTCTGCCTTGTGCACCTTGCCGTCAGTACCGCGGTAGTCGCCATTGACATCGCAGAAGAGCGACGGAGCAATCATGAAGTGATACATAGCTGTATAGAACACCTTCTGCTGGTCGGCACTGCCTCCGCTCACGCTGATGCGCGAAAGTTGCTTTTCCCATTTGTCGTCGGCAGCCTTCACCGTGGCGTCGAAGTCCCATCCTGGGAGTTCTGCCTTCATATTCTCCTTTGCGCCCATGATGTCGACAGCAGAGATTGCCACCTTCACGAGCAGCGGTTTGCCATCGGTCTGGGCAGACACGATAGTGCGACCGTTATTACCCTTGTTGACCACTGTCACAGGAGCAGAAAACTCCATATCGAAGTAATATCTGTGGTCGGCAGCCCATCCGCGCGAGCGGCGCATACCGGTGATGCGTGTGGGTGTCTCCTGATTGAAGAGATAGTCGCTCATAGTGTCGCCGATGCCCTGCTCGAGGTCTATCGCCACGAGGTTGCTCTTCGCTCCGTCGGCGAAGGTGTAACGATGAAAACCTACACGCTCCGTGGCGGTGAGTTCCACCTTTACATTAGGATTGTTGACGCTCACGGCATAATATCCCGGGCGCACAGTCTCGTTATCATGGGTGAAGGTGAGCTGCTTCTGGCTCTCGTTGGCAAGAGGCAGCAGGGCTATGTCGCCGAGGTCGGAACATCCCGTACCGCTGAGGTGCGTATGGCTGAAGCCCACGATGACATTGTCGCTATAGTGATAGCCCGAGCACCAGTCCCATCCCTGATAGTTCTCCGTAGGACCGAGCTGCACCATACCGAAGGGTACGTTGGCACCCACAAACACATGACCGTGACCGCCCGATCCGATATAGGGGTCAACGAGTCGCGTAAGGTCGCCTGCCATGGCATTGCCCAATGGAGCGACTGCGAAGACGGCAGCAGTAGCCATCATCGTCAGACTTTTACATAATTTCTTCATCTTTCTTATTGAGGTTATTTGGTTTATTACCGAGGTTATTAATTGTTTTTGGTTTGCATTAGTAGTGGAGGTGTGGACGCGCTGTCCACACCACAAGGCAAAGTTAGTAATAATTTGGCAGAAAAGATGAAAAGATAGAAATATTTAAAGATGAGACCCCTCCCCTGCCCCTCCCGAGGGAATAACCCCTCCCCTGCCCTCCCGAGGGAGAAGAATGTTGGTATTCATAAGTAGGTGCTGCGTCCTCGCTGCACCCGGCAAACATGCGAGCAGAGACATTTTATAGGAGGTACAGCGCCCTCGCTGTACCATCACTAGCGAGAAATAACTCAATTGAGAAATTCCTGCTGGAGATGGTACGGCGAGGACGCCGTACCTCCTACTTTACCTTTTGCTTGCTTGATGGTACGGCGAGGGCGCCGTACCTCCTAATGAATACCATTGCTATCTTCCTCCCCT
>CAVKNF010000223.1:0-2351 GCA_963657415.1 bacterium
GACATGTCGCGCCACTGGGAGTTGGTCTGCGCCATGGCAGTCATACTGCAGAGTAAAGTCACGAGATAAAGGAGTAATCTTTTCATATGGTATTCAATTAGTGTTCAAATAGAGTTCAGTCGGTGTCATAACAATTACGCTTCTATCATCCAGTCGGAGATGTTACCCTGAGTGGAGTCGAAGTTGATGCCTACTTTGGTGATGGGTTTGCCGCTTAGGGCGAAACGCTGGCGGTAGTTCTTCAAGTTGATTTGTTGCATTGCCGCTTGCGCATCCTTGTTGAGTTTCAGTTCGATGATGTAGAGGTCGGTCTTGGTAAGCAATACGATGTCCACCCGTCCCTTTGGTGTGTGCACCTCCACGTCCACCATGTAACTTGTCAGCAGGGAGAAGATGATGAAGAGCATCTGCTGGTAGTGACCTTCGTAGTTGGTGACGTTGCAGTAGGGCACAGTGCCGAGGAAGTCCTGGAGCAGGTGCATTGCAGCGTCTATGTCTTGCTTGTCGAGAGCCTGGGCTATGCGGCGCGCCGTGTTGGTCGTGGCGAGAGTGTTTTGTGTGACATAAGAGGGGATGAGAGCCTTGGTCAGGCCTACCTTCACTTCCTTGTTGGGCACGTCGAGAATGTAGTAGTTGTAGTCACGGTTGTAATCCTTTATGGTGATGTATCCGCTTTGGTAGAGCAGAGGCATGATGGTGGTCATATTCTCCGTCGGTGCGTCAAATTCGCTCTCGTCGGCCTCTATGTGGTTGATATCCGTTGGCAGAGTGTTGTATTTGCTCATCATGGTGATGAGATAGGCAGGTGTGCCTGAACTAAACCAGTAAGAGGATATACTCTGGGCATTCATGGCCTTTATAAGGCTGAAAGGATTGAATATGTCTTCGGAATCTTTACTGAAGTGATATCCGTCGTAGTAGTTCTTCAGTTGGGCAAGACACTCCTCGTAAGTCAGACCAAGGGCTCTGCCAAGACATTCCACATCGGGGCGCATGGCTGTAGTCAGTTCTGTATAACTGATGCCACAGATGGCGGAGTATTGGTCAAACATGCTGATGTTGTCCAAGTTGTTGAGTTCACTAAAGATGCTGAGTTGCGAGAACTTGGTGATGCCTGTGATGAATACAAACTCGAGGAAAGGGTCGAGTTTCTTCAGCGGACTGTAGAAGTTTCGCATCACGTAGCGCAGATCCTGCAGGTTTTCTTCCTCGTGCACCACATCGAGCAGAGGAGCATCATACTCATCGATGAGGATTACCACCTTTTGTCCTGTCTTATTATATGCACGTTCAACGATTCCCATCAAGCGTTTGTTTGGTGTATTCTCCCCTTCTCCTGTCCCATATATTTTTTCGTATGGCAAGAGGATGAAGTCTATATACCCTTCCAACTCTTTCCTTGTGAAGTGCTTCGCCCCACTCATATCGAAGTGTAGCACAGGGTGCTTCGTCCACTCCTTCTCATAATCGGCTATCGCGAGTCCTTCGAAGAGCGACTTTCGTCCCTCGAAATACGCCCGCAAGGTGGAGGTAAAGAGTGACTTGCCAAATCGTCTTGGACGACTCAGAAAGACATATTTCATCTGTTTACTGCGGAAATCTACGATATATTTTGTCTTGTCAATATATAGATATCCGCCCTCACGAATATTCTCGAAGGTCTGTATTCCCACAGGATATGTGTTTACTATCTCTGCCATAATCTCAAGGTCTTTATGTTTTCAAGCGCTAAGTTACTAATAATTTTGCAATTGCATAGATTAAGTTGTGTCTTTATCTATGCATTACATGAAATTGCAAGCCAACAAAAAAGGGTGCACCATAATTGGCGCACCCCATTTTGTTGTTGATTTTATAAAGTAATTACTTATTAAGCGTGACACTGATGGTCCATATCTTCGTCTCGTTCTTGGCAGACGTTACGGCATACTTGTGAGGAGTAGACCAGTCTGCTGGAGTGCCGAGCTTTGGTGCACCGTCAAGTGGTGCGATAACAGCTGCGGTAGAGATGTTGACAGCCACGACGAGGTTATTGATATTGACATTAGCCTTCTCTGTGTCGGAGAAGTTGCTTGGCACAGTGAACTCCAAAGCGCAGGTAGCGGCTTCGGTGTCGATATTCTGTGCCGCTGTTCTCAACTGCTTCTGGATAACCTGCTGCTCTCCACTTGCATTGATAGTGTCGGTGCCTTTATAGCGATACCATGCGTAACCGGCATCAATATCATTTCCATCATATGTATCAAGGTCCTTGAGATTGCTCTCCAGACATGATGTGCAGCTCAGAGCCATCACGAAGGTGGCTATTATGAATTTTAAAATCTTCATGTTCTTCAATATTTAAGAATGTG
>CAVKNF010000224.1:0-2350 GCA_963657415.1 bacterium
CGCAGGAGCAGAAGAAGGCGAAGCAAGATGCCATCATGAAGAAAGAGCAGGAGGCAAGCGACCTAAAGAAAAAATACTTTGGACCGGACGGCGAACTGTCCGCGAAGCGCGAAGAGTTAATGGAACCCATCCAGGATGCTGTCTACAAGGCTGTCAAGGCGGTGTCTGACGTGCATGGATATGTGCTTGTCATCGATAGGGCAAGCAACAGCGGCATCATTTTTGCGTCTCCGAAGATAGATATTAGCAATGAAGTGCTGCAAAAATTAGGTTATTCCAAATAATAGTTGTAAATTTGCAGCAGAATTAATAATTAAAGAATAGAAAGAAATGAAAAAGCTTATTTTAATGTTGATGCTCTGCGCACCAATGACAATGATGGCACAGAAGTTTGGCAAGGTCAACACTCAGAAAATCATGCAGTCTATGCCTGAGGTTTCCAAGGCCAATGGCGAGATGGAAGCTCTCCAGAAGCAGAAGGAGAATGACATGAAGGCTATGCAGGACGAACTCCAGCGCAAGGCTGACGAGTATCAGAAGGGACAGAGTACAATGAATGCCACTGCGAAGCAGCAGAAGGAAGCAGAGTTGCAGACTCTGAACCAGAAGATGCAGCAGGCATATCAGGACGCCCAGCAGGAGCTTCAGAAGAAGAGCAACGAGTTGATGCAGCCTATCGTCGAGAAGGTGCGCAATGCCATCAGTGCAGTGGGCAAGACCGGTGGTTATACATACATCTTCGAGGAAGGTGCCGCCGTCTACACAGGTGACAATGTAAAGGATGTTACCGCAGATGTGCAGGCCAAGCTCAAGTAAGTTAGCAATTTAATAAGATATAAGGAGAGGGCAGGCAGCAGTGTCTGCCCTTGTTTCTATAAAAGGTATCGTTCATGAGAAAAACATTCTTTTATTTAGCACTCGCTTTCATGCCTATGGCGGTTTCTGCCCAGCAAGAGACCGGTGCTATGCTTGGCACCGTAAGCCAGAATACGTCAGGCTCTGCGCTGTCCTTTGGCTATTTCAGTTATGACGAGGTGTTCCTCTCTATGCCCGGCTACGCCATAGCCAAGCACAATGTGGATGACCTTCGCGCTAAATATGACGCGGAGACAAAGCGTGCTGAGGATGAGTTTAACATCAAGTATGAGGAATTCCTGGATGGACAACGCACTTTCGCCCCGTCCATCTTGGAGAAGCGACAGGCTGAAATCCGTGAGCTGATGGAAAAGAATGTGGCATTCAAGGCTGAGGCTGAACGCTTGCTACAGCAGGCGGAGAAGTCGGCTTACGCTCCCTTGAAGAGCAAGATTGCCGCTGCTTTGCAAAAGATAGGCAAGGCGAAAGGATATGCTTTCATACTGAATACCGACGGCAATGCCGTGCCCTATGTTGACACAACGATGGGTGAGGACATTACTGCTTTGTTAAAGGAGAACGTGAAATGAGATTGCCTTCCGAACCGGGACCGATAGGAATCTTTGATTCCGGATATGGAGGCCTTACGATTCTGCATGGACTCCGACAGGTGTTGCCCCAATATGATTATATGTATCTTGGCGACAATGCCCGTGCCCCCTATGGTTCCCGGTCTTTCGAGGTGGTTTATAAGTTCACTCGGCAGGCGGTCTTGAAACTCTTCTCCATGGGATGCCACTTGGTTATCCTTGGATGCAACACGGCTTCGGCGAAGGCATTGCGGTCTATCCAGCAACGTGATATTCCCGAGGTCGATCCCAACAGGCGTGTGCTGGGCATCATCCGTCCTACCGCTGAGGTGATTGGTACTATCACCAAGAGCAATCATGTGGGCTTGTTGGCTACAGAAGGTACCATCAAGAGCGAGAGCTACGACTTGGAGGTGGCTAAATTCTGGCCGGACATCAAGGTCAGCGGTGTGGCGTGTCCCTTGTGGGCTGCCATTGTCGAGGCGAATGAGGCGGACAGTCCTGGAGCGGACTATTTTGTCAAGAAGCGCATTGATCAACTGATGAGGAAGGATCCCGAGATAGATACTCTGATTTTGGGTTGTACCCACTATCCGCTGTTGATGAGCAGTATTGTCAAGAACATTCCCGACGGTGTGAGGGTTGTTCCACAGGGGGAGTATGTGGCAAATAGCCTGAGGGACTATCTTAGGAGGCATCCAGACATGGAGCAACGGATCACAAAGAATGGAACATGCCGTTATCTTACCACTGAGAGCGAAGACAAGTTCCAGGAGTCGGCGCGGATTTTCCTCCATGAGAGGGTGGACGTGAGCCATGTAGACCTGGAATAATCTACACAATTAATAATTTAGAATTAATAATTATGCAAGAAACAAGACAAAACCGTATATCAAGACTCCTCC
>CAVKNF010000225.1:0-2345 GCA_963657415.1 bacterium
GCCGCCTACATATGGAAGAATTTAGACGGCAAGGAGTTTACTATCGACGACATGGTGGAGGCTCTCATGCAGGAATATGACGTTGACAATGATACTGCACGCAAGGATTGCATGACACTCGCCGACAAATGGAAGGAAGCAGGAATTATAGAATAATCCGAAACTTACAAATAAATGATTTCATATGGAAGCATTAGAAGCACTCTACACTCGACGTAGCATCAAGGGATTTTCTGACGAGATGCCTTCTCAGACAGACATTGACAAGATAACCAAGGCTGGCACTGCCGCCCCTACAGGCATGGGAGCACAGTCACCTCTCATCGTGGTGGTAAAGAATAAGGCTGTGCGCGACGAACTGTCAAAAATGAATGCAGAAGTTATGGGCACTCACGCTGATCCGTTCTATCACGCCCCTGTCATCATCGTGGTTCTTGCCGACAAGACAAGGGGCACATATATGTATGACGGTTCGCTGGTCATGGGCAATATGCTCAATGCTGCCCACGCTATAGGTCTCGGCGCATGCTGGATTCATCGTGCCAAAGAAGTATTTAGTAGTGAGCGTGGCAAGGCTCTTCTCAAGGAATGGGGCATCAGTGGCGATTATGAAGGAATCGGACACATCGCATTAGGCTATGCCGCTATGGAGCCAAAACCGGCAAAGCCACGCAAAGAAGGTTATGTGAGAGTAATCGAATGATTTCTGACATAGCGCGTCATAGAGAATAGCAAGGGATTTAATTCCCGCTCATCTCTATGACGAGGACTTTACGAGAAGATTGCGTGATGCAGAAACTATTGTCAGGACGTATGCCTACCACCCACACTATGCGACCTGAAGCATCTGTAACGACCAACTGACGGCGCTTGTCAAAGACTGACATCTTGCGGTCAGTAAGGAAATCGCTAAGGAGTTTTCTTCCTTTCATGCCGAAGGGAACGAAACTGTCACCATTCTCCACTGCACGTATCGTCAGCGGAAATGTCACCTTATCGGCATCAAGACACACCTTTGCCGGTTGTCTGCTCAACTCGAAATCACTGTCAACAGTCTGCAGCGAGAAACGGAACTTCTGGTTCTCGCTGTATATGTATGTGCCCGCCTCGGGTATGCGCATACATTTCATAATGTCAACGCTTAGCGGTTCCACGACAATGCTCTGGCGGTCTATTATAAGAGAGTGCGTTGCTGACGTCCATTCCCTACCCGACTGGGCATCAATACAGGAATGTATTTGCTCTACCTGTGCCGACGAGAATCCCCTTTCCTTTAGTATATTCCACAAGACCAACTCAGGTGACTTTTCGGCTTTCAAGGCTTGAATACTGATTATTGTGGACTCTCCATGAGCATCAGAGACGCGAAGTACGGCATCAGAAATTGCTACATCAAGCAGAGGCAAAGTATCACAGATTCTCTCTGCCACCTTTGCTATGTTTCTGCTGGCGGCAGGATTTATCTGTTTGAGAAGCGGGATGAGATTGAGCCTCACCTTGTTGCGCTGCACATCGTCCTCAAGATTTGTGGAGTCTGTGACATAATCTTGGTTTATGGAAGCGAGATAAGACAATATCTCCTCTCGGTCAATGCATAGCAGTGGGCGCACGATATATCCGTTTTTCGGTGCTATGCCCTTCAGTCCGTCTATGCCCGTGCCACGGATAATATTGAGAAGAAATGTCTCGACGGAGTCATCCTTGTGATGCGCCACGCACACGACATCAAACCCATTGTCCTGACGCAACTGGTGGAAATAATTGTAGCGCAAGTCTCGTGCTGCCATCTCTATGCTAACCTTATGCAGCGAGGCGTAGGTCTTGGTGTCAAAATGTGCCAGATGTATGACAACACCTCTCTCTTGACACAACTTCTTGCAGAATGCCTCGTCACGGTCGGACTCTTCTCCACGGAGATGGAAGTTGCAATGAGCAGCCTCCACATCATAGCCGAGACTCAACATCAGGCACAGCAGAGCCACACTGTCGGCTCCACCTGATAGAGCGACAAGCACCTTTGCATTCTGAGCAACAAGGCTTTTGTCTGCTATATAGCGTTCTATCTTTTTATTCAACATACAATACCAGTCCCTTCAAATATTCGCCTTCGGGATGATAGATGTTGATAGGATGGTCAGCCGGCTGATGTACCTGGTGCAATATTCTCACCTTTCTTCCAGCCTGTGCCGCTGCTGTGAACACCGCATTGCGGAAGTTGTCTTTGGTGACAACCTGCGAGCAACTGAAGGTGAAGAGGATGCCACCTTTCTTGATGGCCTCAAATCCCTTTGCGTTCAAGCGCATATAACCCTTGAGGGCATTATGCAGTGCACCGCGGTGCTTTG
>CAVKNF010000226.1:0-2324 GCA_963657415.1 bacterium
ACGCTCTCTACAGCCACAAGGTTGTAAGGTGCATACTCGCCACTCTCAAAACCAATAGTATACTCACTAACCTTAGTGTTTGCTGCTGTCAGAGCAGAAACGAAGAGAGTATTTGACTCTGTTTCGGCATCGCTTGCTGCCTTTGTTGCTTCATTAGATATGTCAGTGTAAGATACAGAAGCCTTAGTAGCAGCCTGTGCAGCGTAAGCGTAGCGCTTCCAGTTGTCGTTGGCTGTGATGTATGTTGCAGTCTTCTCCTTTATAGTAGCAGTTGCGGCATCGATAGTCTCGACTGTTGTGCCCTTGTCTGCTGAGATTGCTGAGGTCAACTCTGCGAGTTCCTTACCCTTTGTGTATGGGTAGTCAGTCTTTGCGGTGTTTGCTGCTGCCACAGCCTGGTCATAAACGACGGTACTTGCCTCCACACTTGGCTTTGCTTCCACTGTGTAGTTGCAGAAACTGCACCACTGGCTATATGCCGTTGCTGCTGCGTGGATGGTGAAGGTGACAGTCGTCTCCTCTGTAAGAGTGAACGGAACATAGCGCCACTGCCATCCGCGACCATTACCATTATTGGCAAAACCTGCAGCGTCACTGGCATCGAAACTTGTTACACCCTCTTTGTTCACGCCAAGACCTGTATCGCCAAGAGGGAAGTCGTTGACTGTGCCGATAACAGTTGAGCCGTTCTTTACGATAAGTTCCATAGTGTTGTCCTTACCTCCATTGCTGCCACAGTGACGACCTGTCATCTTGAATACATAGTCACCTTTTGGCAACTTTACGTCTTGGGTATAGGTTATATCCCAGCTGCTTTGAGAAAATGCTGCACTTGACTGCTCAAGATAAGTTGAGGTGCTTGTTCCATCCCAGTGCTGGCTCTGAGTCGAACCAACGGGACCTTCGGTTGTCCAGTCGCCCAACTTCACAGATGAAGTGTAGTTTTTCTTGACTGCTTCGTATTCCTTCACCATCAACTCGTGTGTCGATGTGACGGCGGAAGCGGCTGTGGTGGTCTCGGTAATCTCTACAGCAGCGATGCCAAACTCGTTTGCTTTTGCATTCTCAGCCACCAGTGCGTCATAAGAATCTTTTGCTGACGTGAAGGTTGTGGTAGCCTCAGTAAGGTCATTTATTGCTGTTGTAAGGTCTTCGGGAGTAGTTGAATATTTAGAAATTAAAGCAGTCAGGTCAGCAAGTTCCTTACCTTTGACATTTGAATAAAGGGTGTTGTCTTTCGCATCCTTCGCCTGCTGCAAAGCAGCATTAAACTCTGCTGTAGAAACGTAGTAGGTTACCTTCAGATTATTGAACATTACCCAACGTCCATTATCAACATATGCAGACATGTAATTGACTGATATTTGCAGTTTGTTGTCATCGCCTACGTAGCAATACACCTCGTTTGGATAACTACCAGCGGTGAACTTTGCCTTCGCTTGTGACACATTGTTAGGGTCGCTTGTGTCAGTTCTGCCACTATACCATGAATTCAATGCCACGGATGAAGAGTTTGCACGCAGGAAAGACTCTACTGGTTCCAGTCCGCTTTCACCGTTTGTGTTGCAAGTGGTATACCCTGTATAGCGTTCAAAGCCGTCCAGCGTAACCTTGTAAATACCTTTGGGAAGTCCTGTCACGGTTCTTGTTATCGCGCCTCTTTTACGGTAGGCTTCGCAAGCATTCCAGTCGCCAGGTTCATCACTGGTTACTGTCCAATCTGACTTGGTGATTGTTGAGTTGGCAACGCTTGAGGTCACATCTTTTGCTGTGTAGTCAGATGATGACAAAGTGGTCAGGAAGTTGTCAGTAGTACATGACAAACCAGCCTTGGTTATGATATCTTGATAGATAGACGATTTAACTCTTTCTGCCAACTTAGTCTTATACTCTGCAGGAGTAAGCAGTGTCCATACTATGGCGTCGTCTTCGGAGGAAGACTGAGTCACTCCATAGTCGTATTGTTCTGGATATCCTGGTGTAGAAAGTTTGGCGGTATAAGTTTCTTTGGCTACATTCTTAAGTTTGTAGTTACTACCATCGCTAATAAACTCCCACGTATTGTTCGTAGTACCGTCCGTATAGGTATAGCCGTCACCAGTAGAAAAGAGGTAGTGATTGCTGTTTCCCGATGCAAGGAATTGTAGGGTTTTGGCAGATGAACTCCATACAAGAGGACTACCTGCAGGGCTTAATACGGCGCGAGTGCCCCAACTGTCACCACGTGACAGGAACAGACCTGTGGAGGAGTCATACAGATAGTACGTGCCATCTGTCTGCGCCCAAATTTCCCCCCCCGAGCCGAGTAGGGCTAATGCTAATAA
>CAVKNF010000227.1:0-2291 GCA_963657415.1 bacterium
TGCAGCAGGATTTCCTCACGCAGGGTGGAGACATCGATGTGGGTGTAGATCTCCGTGGTGCCTATATCCTCGTGACCAAGCATAGCCTGGATGAAGCGCAGGTCGGCACCGCCCTTCAGCAGTTCGGTGGCGAAGGAGTGGCGCAGGGTGTGTGGCGAGATAGTCTTCGTGATGCCTGCCTCTATCGCCTGGCGCTTTATCATGATGAGTATCATGGTGCGTGTGAGATGAGCGCCGCGACGATTGAGAAAGACATAATCCTCCTCGCCAGGCTTAATCTTCATGTTGCAGCGCACGTCAAACCAGTTGTCAAGTTCGCGCAGAGCCTTCGGCGAGAGTGGTACGAGTCGCTCCTTGCTGCCTTTGCCCATGATGCGCAGGAACATCTCGTCGCGGAAGATATTGGATATCTTCATGTTTACCAGTTCCGACACACGCAGTCCGCAACTGAACAGCACCTCTATGATAGCCCGGTTTCTGTGACCTTCGGGTTTCGACACATCGATAGACTCCTCCAGTCGGTCCACCTCCTCCGTCGACAGCACCTCGGGCAGATGCTCGCCACGCTGCGGAGATTCCAGCAGTTCCGAAGGGTCATCCTCGAGATATCCCTCCATGACCAGATAGCGATAGAAGGAGCGCACGCCACTGATGATGCGCGCCTGCGACATCTGTCCCACTCCGCGTTCATGGATGGTGGCAGCGAAATGCTCCAAGTCTTCCAGTTGCATGACGAGCGGACTTTTGCTCTCCTTCTCGCAATAGTCGAGCAGGCACGCCAGATCATGCTGATAAGCCTCCACGGTGTTGGGAGAATAGTTGCGTGCCAGTTTGAGATACCTCACGTAAGAGGTCACTATGTTTTTATCGCTTTTTTTGTCGCTTTCCATCTTTTTGCTTACTTTTGTATACAAATATATCAATAATGACGGACATGAGCAAAATGCCAGTCCGTGTTTTTTAGGTGTAACTATGAAAATAATCATCGTAAACGGTCCTAACCTCAATCTTCTCGGAGTGAGAGAGCCAGGCATCTATGGCACGAGTTCCTTTGAGACATATCTGCCAAAACTGCAAGAGAGATATCCCGACATCCAACTGGAATATTACCAGAGCAACATCGAGGGCGAACTCATAGACAAGATGCAGCAGGTGGGATTCTCTGCCGACGGCATAGTGCTCAATGCTGGCGCCTACACGCACACGAGCATAGCCCTGCGCGACTGCATCAGTTCGCTGAAGTCGCCCGTCATCGAAGTGCACATCTCCAATGTGCACCGCCGTGAGGAATTCCGCCACCACTCCATGATATCTGCCGTATGCCACGGTGTGATATGCGGATTTGGACTCGACAGTTACAGACTTGCCATCGAGGCTCTCGTAGGCATTGCCAACGACAAGAAATGAATATCGACGACTACATACTGCAGCACATAGACCCCGAGCCCGACTATCTCTATCGCCTCTACCGCGCCACCAACATAGAGTTGCTCCACGGTCGCATGGCGAGCGGACACTTGCAGGGACGGTTGCTGAAGATGCTGGTGGAGATGATACGCCCACAGAATATCCTTGAGGTCGGCACATTTGCCGGCTATAGCGCCATATGCATGGCAGAGGGACTGCATGACGGAGGCAAGGTCTACACCTTCGAGATCAATGACGAGCAGGAGGACTTCACGCGCCGATGGATAGAAGAGTCGCCCGTGGCAGACCGCATAGAATTTATCATCGGAGATGCCACCACCCACGCTCCTCAACTCGGCATCACCTTTGACATGGCATTTATCGACGGCGACAAGCGCACCTATGTGGATGTCTACGAGATGGCTTTGCAGATACTCCGTCCCGGCGGATTTATCCTCGCCGACAATACCCTGTGGGACGAGCATGTGGTGGACGCCGCCTATGCCCGCGACCAACAGACACGGGGCATCATGAAATTTAATGACCATGTGGCTAATGACAGCCGTGTGGAGAAGGTCATACTTCCCATTCGCGACGGTCTGACTCTCATCAGAAAACTATAGGTTCCATAGGAGGTACGGCGCCCTCGCCGTACCCATTCGCCAATAAAAAACTTACAAGAGAAATGGTACAGCGAGGGCACTGTACCTCCTAATACCGTCATCCTTAAAGAAAAAAAATAAGCCTCGTCAGGCAAATATAATGTTACCATATGGCTACATGTCGGATATTATTGCTATATTTGCTCTAAATATAAGAAACAAAACATATGCAGGAAACAAGACAAAACAGAATAGCACGACTGCTACAGAAGGAACTCAGCC
>CAVKNF010000228.1:0-2242 GCA_963657415.1 bacterium
ATGCTGTGATTGTTGTTATGCTCTATCTCTCTATATACATTATATTATATATAGAAGGCAAAGTTACGCAAAAATCATTATTGTAGGCTCATGACACATAAGTTTTTTGCATATGAAGCATTTCATAGTAGGTGCAGCGTCCCCGCTGCACCACGCAAGCAAGAAATGCTAACCATAGTAGGTGCTGCGTCCTCGCTTGCGTGGTACGGCGGGGGCGCCGTACCTCCTAAGGGTGCAGCGAGGACGCAGCACCTACTATGAATACTCTCAGAATGCATGCTGATGCCACATAGTCTTGCATTATAGCGAAATATTTGCTAACTTTGCATCATCCCCAAAGCCCCGGATGGCTTGTCTGCCGCTTTTGGAGAGTGTTGTTTAATTGTGCATATGACAGTAAAAGACAAGATAGTTTCGTTTTTATGGCAGCACTTTCTGCTGCTCATTTCCCTTTATGTAATGACCTTCGGCGTGGCCGTATGTGTGAGAAGCCAGCTCGGGTCAAGCGTTATATCGACCCTTCCCTATGTATTCCAGACAGCAGGAACGCGCGTTGCGGGCATCCCGCCGTTGAGCATCGGACAGTACACCTACATCATGAACGGTTTCCTCGTGTTGGGACAGATACTCGTGCTCCGTCGCAATTTTGAGATGGTGCAGCTCTTCCAACTCGTTGTCGGATTCGTTTTCGGTTCGCTCATCGACATCAATATGCTCCTTACGACATGGCTTGTGCCCACAGCACTGTGGTATAAGGCTTTGGCGCAGGTGGCAGGATGTATCGTCCTTGGCATCGGCATCGCCTTTGAGGTGAGATGCGGATCGGTGACCATGCCTGGCGAGGGCTTCCCCGTGGCGATAAGCAAGGCCACAGGATTGGTTTTCCATAAGGCAAAGATACTCGTCGACGTGTCGCTGGTGGTGCTCGCCGTGTTCTTCAGCTATGTGTTCTTCGGAGCATGGCAGTGGTATATTGTCGGCATCGGTACTCTATTCGCCATGGTCTTCGTTGGCAATGTGGTGCGTGTGGTCGGCAAGAATATCGGATGGTTTGACCGCCTGTTGGCATACCGTCCAGGATTCCGCCGCTATGTGTTCGGTCTGCTTCGCTTCATCAAGAGATAATAAAATTATGAAAAGATTACCACTGACATCCCTTGCTCTTGCGGCAATGATGATAGCCGCCACAGGATGCAAGAATTCCACCAAGAGTCAGGTTGCAGACTCCCTGCTTGCTGATTCCGTCGACAGCATAGCGTCTGCCATCATCGATGACACTCTCACCGTAGACAGCGTAGTGAAACACCTGAAGCACGGCACGTCTGTGAAGTGTGACATTAGCATTGACTATCCTTCTGGCGATGACGCCCTGTCGCAGACAGTAAAGAAGTTTATCACCGCACAACTCAAAGAAGTGTATTTCGCGCGCAATAACTCTATGGAGGAGGACCAGCACAAGTATCCTTTCTATAAGGGCAGCACAGACAAACCACAGCAGATGGTGGACTATTATGCCAAGGGCGTGCAGAAATATCTCGTGGAAAGTCAGAAGGAGATGATGGAAGGTATGGAAGGCGAAGACATGGAGACTCCGCAAATGGAGTATTCGCTGGAGATACGCAAGGTGGTGGAGACCTCTAAATATATTACCTACCGCATCAGTTATACGTCATATACCGGCGGTGCCCACGGTTCGTTTATCAGTTACGACCGTAACATCAGCAAGGTGACCAACACTGCCATCACCAATCTCGTGGATCCCGCATATACAAAGAAACTGCAGGGCATGATGCGCCGTGGCATAGTGAGCTATTTCCACGACTGTGGCGAGACCGATGCCAATACGTCAAACATCAACGACTACCTCATGCTTCCCGAGGATAGCAAGGGCATGATTCCCCTTCCTGTGAACACTCCCTATGTGGAAAACGACAGTGTGAGCTTCGTTTACCAGCAATATGAGATAGCCCCCTATGCCGTAGGGCTCGTCAACTTCAAGGTGGCACTCAAGGACATCAAACCTTACCTGACGAAGGAAGGCAAGGCTATGGTGGAATAGTTATTCTCCGATGCTGCAGTGCATACACTTATGAATATGAAGAAAACAACATTGATTCTTACGCTTGCTCTCGCGACGACACTCTCGTGGGCAGGCAGCAAAGACAAGGGTCTGACAAAGGTGCAGGTCAGTGTCGCAGAGAAGGAGGTGATAGACGAGTGGAAGGCGAGCGAGAAAGCACGC
>CAVKNF010000229.1:0-2136 GCA_963657415.1 bacterium
ACGGCAAACTCCATAGGCAACTTGTTGAGCACATCCTTGGCATAGCCGTTGACGATAAGTCCTACGGCCTGCTCTGTGGGAATGCCTCGCTGGTTGCAATAGAAGAGTTGGTCTTCGGATATCTTGGATGTCGTGGCCTCGTGTTCGAATACTGCCGAGTCATTATGCACATCCATATATGGGAACGTGTGGGCTCCACAGGTGCTGCCGAGCAAAAGAGAGTCGCAAGAAGAGTAGTTGCGTGCATTGTCGGCATTTGACGTGGCACGCACGAGTCCGCGGTAGGAATTTTGTGAATGTCCGGCAGAGATACCCTTGGATATTATGGTAGACTTGGTGTCGCGTCCTATATGTATCATCTTGGTGCCAGTGTCTGCCTCCTGATAGTTGTTGGTGACGGCAACGGAATAGAACTCTGCCTGCGAACGGTCACCGCGCAATACGCACGAAGGATATTTCCATGTAATGGCAGAACCCGTCTCTACCTGAGTCCACGAGAGTTTGGAGTCGTCGCCACGGAGGTCGCCACGCTTTGTAACAAGGTTGAGCACGCCTCCCATACCATCCTTGTCGCCAGGATACCAGTTCTGCACTGTGGAATATTTCACCTCAGCACGATCCTTTACGATAATCTCCACGATGGCAGCATGAAGTTGGTTTTCATCACGCATAGGAGCGGTGCAGCCCTCAAGATATGACACATATGAATCGTCATCAGCTATGATGAGAGTGCGCTCAAACTGTCCCGTGTTGCGGGCATTGATACGGAAATAGCTTGACAATTCCATCGGACAGCGCACACCTTTCGGTATGTAGACGAAAGAACCGTCAGAGAATACGGCGGAGTTGAGAGCCGCGAAGAAATTGTCGCGATAGGGAACTACCGAACCGAGGTATTCTCTCACGAGGTCGGGATGTGTCTGCACTGCCTCGCCGATAGACATGAAGATAATGCCCTTCTCGGCAAGTTTGTCCTTAAAAGTAGTCTTTACCGAAACGGAGTCCATGATGGCGTCCACTGCCGTACCGCTAAGGGCAAGGCGCTCCTCAAGAGGTATACCGAGTTTGTCGAAGGTCTTTGTCAACTCAGGGTCTATCTCCTCGACGGTCTTCGGGCCTTCCTTCTTTGCCAAAGGATCGGCATAATAGGAAATGGCCTGATAGTCAATCTCAGGCACATTAACATGCCCCCACTTCGGCTCCTTCATGGTGAGCCAGTGGCGATAGGCTTTCAGGCGGAACTCCAAGAGCCATTCCGGTTCGTTCTTCTTTCTGGAGATGAGTCTCACCACATCTTCAGAAAGGCCTTTGTCTATGATGTCTGTATGGATGTCGGTGGTGAAGCCGTACTCATATTGACGGTCTGCCACCTGCCGCACATATACATTCTTTTCTGACATTTTGTGTTGTTTATTCTATTAAAAAAGATTGCCGACGGCACTTTCTTTTGGGGAAAGGACAAGCACTGCCTTTGCCTGTGACAAAGAGCAGTGCTTTACCTTTATATTGCTTTTACAGTTTCTGCTCAACCTCAATCTCAGTGAACGTCTCGATGGTGTCGCCCACCTGGATGTCATTGAAGTTGACGAGCGAGATACCGCACTCGAGTCCTGTAGCCACTTCCTTAGCGTCGTCCTTGTATCTCTTCAGGGCATTGATAGAGCCAGTGAAGATTACGATACCATCGCGAATGAGGCGAGCCTTGTCTGAGCGGTGTACCTTTCCTTCGGTAACGATAGCACCTGCAACAGTGCCGACCTTGGAAATCTTGAATACCTCACGCACTTCCACCTGACCGGTAGCCACCTCTTTCTTGATCTTGTCGAGCATACCCTCCATAGCAGCACGGATATCGTCGATGGCATCATAGATGACGGAGTAGGTATTGATTTCCACACCTTCCTGCTCTGCAAGTTTCTTTGCTGCAGTAGAAGGACGGACATTGAAACCGACAATCATACCGTTTTGTGCTGTTGATGCAAGCATAACGTCGTTCTCGGAAATCTGACCGACAGTCTTCTGGATGACGTTGACCTGTATCTTCTCGGTAGAGAGTTTGATAAAGGAGTCGGACAATGCCTCGACAGAACCCTGCACGTCACCCTTGACGATAAGGTTGAGTTCGTGGAACTCTCC
>CAVKNF010000230.1:0-2062 GCA_963657415.1 bacterium
GGATGCTATGACTTACTCATCTGCTACGGAGAGTGGCGTGCCTTCCTGGGAGAGATAGAAGACATAGACCTCGGCTGGTTCGTCACCACGGTTCTCACCATGGTGTACTGTCCCTACAGTCTCCACTACAGCCTCGCCTTGGTGCACGGTATTTTCTTTTCCGTCGGATTCCCTCACAAGGGTGAGTTGACCTTTGATGACCACGCCATACGACATGACGTCGTGATGGTGCTTGGGCAGGGCACTGTGGGGCGGCAATGTCACCTTGAGTACACGCAGTTCGGGCTTACCCACCAAGTAGTCGGGCAGCTCTGCCCCATCCCAACTCTGGGAGGTCTTGAGCAATTCCACACTCTCTACCTTTGAGACTTCGTCAGCCTTTGCCTTGTCTGCGCATGAGGTCAAAGTCCCAGTCATTACTATCGTAGCCATCATCGTGGCGATGGCGAAATTCTTGATGTTCTTCATATGATGATATATGGGAGTGCTTACTCGCAAGTAGACTGCGACAGCAACTTGTGTGACATGTAGCGCACGGGATACCACACGGCTATCCAACCTACGGCTATCACGGTGACGGCTATGATGAGGATGTCCATGTAGTGCACGCTCACGGGATAGGCAGGCACTATGTAACTGCCGCTGGCTCCCATCTTCACCATGCCGTAGGTCTGTTGCAACCAGCAGAGGAGCAGTCCGGCAAGTATGCCGACAATGGTTCCTATGGCGGTGATGATGCGTCCCTCGAAGAGGAATATCCTCGATATCTGTTTGTCGGTGGCACCGAGGTTGCGCAATGTGGTGACATCCTTCTTCTTGTCTATCACGAGCATCGACATGCTGCCGATGACATTAAAGCAAGCCACGACGAGGATAAACATCAGGAAGACATACGCCAACACCTTTTCTATCTGCATGATGCGGAATGTGTCAGCCTGCTGCTCGTATCTATCCAATACATTGTATTTGTCGCCTACGATGCTCTTTATCTTTGACTTCACGGCATCGATGTCCTCGCCCTCATTGAGTCTCAGTTCGAGCGATGTCATCTCTCCCTGCATGTCAAACATGCGGCGGGCGAAGGCTATAGGGGCGAGGATGACATTCTTGTCATACTTTGTCTGTCCCACGGAGAACACCACGGGAGGCAGCATCAGCGAGTCTACCACAAATCCCGACTCCGGATTGGAGAGGTCTACCTGCCCCTGACGCTGTGCGGAATACACCTTCATGTAGTCGCGCCAACGCACGTCGCTGCCGAGCAACTGCGCCGCACGCGCTCCCACGATGCCATACTCCAAGGCACCGGCATGGAGGCAGAAGTCGCCTTGCCCGTAAAGACACTCGTTGATATGTGTGAGTTTGTCGAAGTTGTCGTCCACTCCCTTTAGCGTCAGCATCACCTGTCGGCCGTTGAAGACAGCCACCACGAGGTCTTCGACACTCTCCGTCGCCACCTGCACCTCGGGCAGAGCCTTCACTTTAGCAAGCAACGGATCATCGGCAGGCATGGTCTTGCCCGTCACAGCAGTAATCTTCAGCTGCGGGTCAAAGTTGGTGAGGAGTGTGGACACAAGGTCACGAAAACCGTTGAACACGCTCAGCACTACCACCAGTGCCATCGTAGCCACGGCTATGCCAACCACGCTGATGGCGCTGATGACGTTTATGGCATTGGTGCTCTTCTTTGACAGGATGTAGCGACGCGCTATGAAAAGGGGAAAGTTCATTTCTTCAGCAACTCGTCAATATGCTCGATGTAGTCGAGGCTGTCGTCGATGTGGAAGCGCAGTTCGGGAATTATGCGCAGTTGGTTGTGCACGCGAGTGCCGAGTTCATATCTTATCTGCGAACTGGCGCGTGTCACATTTTGTATTATCTCCTCAGCCTTTGCCGAAGGGAAGATGCTCAGATAGGCTGTGCAGATGCTCAGGTCGGGCGACACCTTTGTGCGTGTCACGCTGACGAGAGTGCCGTGCATGGCGCGTGTCTGTGCTTGAAAGATGAGGCTGAGTTCCTTCTGTAGCAGTCGTGCTATTCTGTTTTGTCTTGTTTCCTGCAT
>CAVKNF010000231.1:0-2039 GCA_963657415.1 bacterium
CTATGATGGCATCCTGCGAGTTGGTCATGGCTATGGTGTCCTTGTCGGAGATGGATGATGCCGTGGGATTGAGTTTCTTGCATAGGAACACGCGGTAGGGCAAGGTTGACTTAAGTCTTTCGTCGGTGAAACTCTGTATGAATCCTTCGTCGATTTTCTTTATAAAGTCCTGATATTTCGCTTGGTCACTGGCATCGCTCATGTCAAACGGCACATAGGTGTCGCTTATCTGACTCGCCCACTGCCAGTGAAACTCGTCATCGGTGAAGTCATAGACAAAGGCTGTGCCATATTTCTGAAACCACGAATAGACAGTGGCATCGCCCTCGGTCTTCGTGGAGCGCTCTATGAGGCGCGCCTCGTATTCATTGGATGTGTCAATGTTTGGAGTTATCTTCTCCTCGGAACAAGAGGAGAGGACTGTTGCCGCCAACAGGGTGGCCATGATTGACAGTTTATGTTTCCTCATATTGTGAAATCCTTTTCTAATGGTAAGACGACTATTCCGCCGACACTACGTGGCGGTTGATCTGCTCTATCTTGGTGTTATAGTTGAGTTCCGACTTGGGCAACTCCAGAGTGTAGTTTCTGTCGCCCTGCTCCAACTTGTAAGTCTGTGGCGCGGCATCCTTTGACGAGTAGTACACATGTGTCAATGCCGGACATCCATATCGGCGCAAGTCCCACCAACGGTGGTTCTCCTCGAAGCAGAGTTCGCGTCTGCGCTCGTTGCGGACATATTCCAGCAAGTCATCCTTGCCACTGAAGTCTGATGTCGTCAGCGCCACATAGCGCGACCTCTTGATGCGCTTGCTGCGCAAGAGGTTTATCAGTCGTATGGCTTCGTCATTGTCACCTTTCTGCACACTTGCCTCTGCCACATTGAGCAGAGCCTCTGAGGTGCGGAATGCCTGTGTGTAGTCATCCCATGTCCAGTGTTTGTAGGCCAGATAGCGCCAACAGTAGTCACCATCCTGTGCAAAGAAGGCATATAGGCGGTTGTCGCCGTCACTATATTGGCGTATGAGCCCATTGGATGCTGTCTGCGAAGTGGCGAAGGCCGCACCGCTGATCATGTATCCGTTATACATGTAGGCATTATAGAGATTGCTCGGCCTGCCACCGAATATCCACACCACCTCAGGGTTGTCCTGGCTGATGAAGGCGAACTTCGCGTCATGAGTCAACTGTGTTTGTGTCTTTGCCTGTATGGCATATAGGTTGTAGTCATCGGTGGAGAGCGCAGTGCCGTATTTTATGACATCGTCCCACTTGCCCTGATAGAGAGCCACACGGCTCTTGAGCAGTTGCACGGCTTTCTTTGACACCTTATATACATTGGACTCGCGCTTGGCGTTGTCAAAGAGATAGAGCGCCGAGTCAAGGTCCACATTTATGCGGTCATAGACCTGTGCCACGGTGCTGCGTTCCGGCTGGTCGCGCACCACCTGGCTGTGAGTACGTATGACAACGCCCTTGTCGGTGGCAGCGGTAGCCTCGTTGTAGGGTTCGCCATACCAGTTGACAAGGCAGAAGTAGGCATATGCCCGCAGCATGTAGGCCTGAGCCGCCACATAGTTGCGCTCATTGTCCTCACCCACCATCGTCTTGTAGTTTTCTATCACTATGTTGCATGCCATGATGTTGCTGTAGGCATTCTCATAGGGTTTGGAGTATGATGTGATGTAATACTCTATGTCCTGTGCCCAGCAGAAAGGTCCGCGACCTGTGGAGAGATATGTATTGTCATCGCCCGACTGGTTTTGCGACGGACGGTGCACACTCACCGAGCACTCAGCATCGTCGGTCATCAGGTCCATCCACTCTATGCCTTCCGTCAGGTCATTGGGATAGCCCTCGCCATAGAGCACACTTTCATATTCCGACACCTTCTCAGGTATGAGCAGGTCGCCGGAATCATCCTTCAGATAGCCACTGCAGCTATATAGCAGAGAGACTGCCGTGGCAAGAAATAAGATATGTCGTTTCATTCGAAAATATTTAAGTTATGAAGTGCTGATTCACAGCACTCCTTGTTA
>CAVKNF010000232.1:0-2036 GCA_963657415.1 bacterium
GCGACTGACAATTCAGCGCGACCTTTTATTATAGGTGGGTTCTATAAATTCCCACCTATATAGTTGCATTTGAGTCTTAGAACTCGGCAGACTTCGGTGTACGTGGGAAAGGAATCACGTCGCGGATATTCTGCATACCTGTAACAAACAGGATGAGACGCTCGAAACCGAGACCGAATCCTGCATGAGGACATGAACCGTATCTGCGGGTGTCGAGATACCAACTGTAGGTGCTCTCCTCCATGCCACGCGCCTTAATCTCAGAGGTAAGTTTGTCGTAGCTCTCCTCACGCACAGAACCTCCGATAATCTCGCCAATGCGTGGGAACAACACATCGGTGCCCTGCATGGTCTTGCCGTCGGCATTCTTCTTCATATAGAAAGCCTTGATCTCGGCAGGATAGTCGGTCATGATGACAGGACGCTTGAAGTGCTCTTCCACGAGATAGCGCTCGTGCTCGCTGCTGAGATCCATGCCCCAACCAGTGATAGGGAACTCAAACTTTTTGCCTGCTTTGACAGCATCCTGCAGGATGTTGATACCCTCAGTATATTTGAGGCGCACGAAATCCTCCTTCACCACTGACTCGAGAGTCTGGATGAGAGTCTTGTCGATCATCTTATTGAGGAACTCAAGGTCGTCCTTGCAGTTTGTCAATGCCCAGTTAACACAATACTTGATGAAGTCTTCCTCCAAATCCATCAGTTCGGTCTGGTCCATGAAAGCCACCTCAGGCTCTATCATCCAGAACTCTGCCAAGTGACGTGGAGTGTTACTGTTCTCTGCACGGAATGTAGGACCGAAGGTATATATGGCACCAAGTGCTGTAGCACCGAGCTCGCCCTCCAACTGTCCCGACACTGTCAGGTTGGTCTTCTTTCCGAAGAAGTCGCGGTCATATTCCACCTTGCCGCTCTTTGCCACACGGTCGAGGTCGAGAGTGGTCACCTGAAACATCTCACCGGCACCCTCACAATCGCTTGCTGTGATAAGAGGAGTGTTGAAATAATAGAAACCATGCTCATGGAAATAAGTATGGATGGCCATTGCCATATTGTGACGGATGCGCATCACAGCACCGAAAGTATTGGTGCGCAGACGCATGTGGGCATACTGACGCATATACTCAAACGACTGACCCTTCTTCTGCATAGGATAATCAGCACCGCAGAGACCATAGACCTCAATCTCTGTAGCCTGAATCTCAGATGTCTGACCCTGTCCCTGACTCTCCACGAGAGTACCGTTGACAGTGATACATGCACCTGTGGTGATGCTCTTGAGCATGTCGGCATCAAACTTCTCTGGGTCTACGACAACCTGCACATTCTTTATTGTCGAACCATCATTGAGGGCGATGAAGTCTACCGCCTTGGAAGAACGGTGGGTTCTTACCCATCCCTTGACATTTACTGCCGCACCGAAGTCAGTGCTCTGCAGAATGTCTACAATCTTTGTTCTTTTTATATTTTCCATTGTAATCAACTGTTCTTTAGGTGTATTGTATAGATTCCCACCTTTTATTACTCATATGCACCCATGCGAAGCATCTCCACCTCTTTCTCGGTGAGGAATCGCCAGTCGCCACGGCGCACATTCTTCTTGGTCAAACCACAGAACTGCACGCGGTCAAGTTTGGTGACATGATAGCCGAGGCTCTCGAAGATACGACGCACGATGCGGTTCTTGCCACTGTGGATTTCTATTCCCACCTCATTCTTCTCTGTAGGTGAAGAGTATTCGATGGCGTCAGCATGTATCTCGCCATCCTCCAACTGTATGCCGTCAGCTATCTGCTGCATGTCGTGGGCAGTGAGGTTCTTGTCGAGGAATACGTGATATATCTTCTTCTTGAGAAACTTCGGATGTGTGAGTTTGGAAGCCAGTTCTCCGTCGTTGGTAAGAAGCAGCACACCTGTGGTGTTGCGGTCAAGACGGCCTACAGGATAGATACGCTCAGGACAAGCGTTCTTCACGAGATCCATGACAGTCTTGCGCTGCTGAGGATCGTCGCTTGTGGTGACATAATCCTTCG
>CAVKNF010000233.1:0-2030 GCA_963657415.1 bacterium
GCATGATACAGGACATCAAGATCATGAAGCAATTGAACATCAATGCTGTGCGCACCTGCCACTATCCTGACGACCCTGTGTGGTATGACCTCTGCGATGAGTATGGCCTCTATCTCACCGCTGAGGCCAACCTTGAGTCGCACGGCATGGGCTATGAGGAAAAATCGCTCTCCAAGTTTCCTCAGTATGAGAAGACACACCTGGAGCGCAACGAGGGCAATGTGAAGAACTTTGTCAACCATCCTTCCATCATCGTGTGGAGTATGGGCAACGAGGCAGGATATGGCGTAAACTTCGAGAAGACCTACGACTATGTGAAGTCCATCGACACGACACGTCCCGTGCAGTATGAGCGCGGAGGCTATGACAGCAAGACCGATATCTACTGCCCGATGTATATGGGCTACGAGGGCAGCGAGAAATATTGCCAGAGCGACGGCACCAAACCTTACATCCAGTGCGAATATGCTCACGCCATGGGCAACTCCGAGGGAGGTTTCAAGGAGTATTGGGAACTCATCCGCAAGTATCCCAAATATCAGGGCGGATACATCTGGGACTTCGTAGACCAGGGTCTGCGCGACAAGAGTCCTGTCACTGGCAAGGAGATCTTCACCTATGGTGGCGACTACGGACGCTATCCTGCCAGCGACTACAACTTCAATTGCAACGGCATCATAGCCCCCGACCGTCGCTTCAATCCTCATGCCTACGAGGTGCAGTATTGGCAGCAGAATGTGTGGATAAAGAACTTTGACGCCACTACGGGCACATTGGACATCTACAACGAGTTCTTCTTCAAGAATATAGACGACCTCAACCTCACGGCCTCTGTCTATGCCAACGGCGTGAAGGTGACCAATGTGACTATAGCCGACACCAAGGGCATCGCGCCACAAACCACAAAGACCATCAAGAGCGAGGCTTTGAAGAATGCCGTGGCTGAGGCTCAGGCCAATCATCCGCAGGAAGAGATTGCCGTCAACTTCGCCTTTGCCAGCGACGGCTCAGAGGCATTGGTCGACAAGGGCCAGGTGATGGCTCGCCAGCAGTTTGTTGTCAACGGATATAAGTTTGACACTGTAAACACAGCCAAGAAGGGTGCCATAGATGTGGAGGAGACCAATGCATATGTGAAGTTGACGGCCGACAGGATGACTGTCACCATCGGCAAGCACACGGGTATGATAGACTATCTCGACGTAGACGGTCAACCGATGCTGAAGTTCCGCGAGAGCATGAAGCCGGAGTTCTGGCGTGCTCCTACCGACAATGACTGTGGAGCCTCTCTGCATCAGAAGATGTCTGCGTGGAGAAATCCGAAGATGACATTGACCTCATTCGACAAGCAGACATATGCCGACAGCGTGGTCGTGACGGCAAAGTTTGACATGCCTGACGTGAAGGCACAGTTGGAGATGCACTATCGCATCAATGCCGCAGGCGAGGTGGCAGTGAGCCAGAACATGACCACCGACAAGGAAGCCAAGGTGGCAGACCTGTTTCGCTACGGCATGCAGTTGCAGATGCCGGCATCATTCTCCAAGATAGAGTATTACGGCAGAGGACCTGAGGAGAACTACATCGACCGCCACTCATCAGCCTTCATAGGCAAGTATGAGTCTAATGTGAAGGACGAATACTATCCTTACATCCGTCCGCAGGAGAGTGGCAATCACACCGACATACGCTATTTCTCCATCTATGATCCTGCTTCAGGCAAGGGTATCACCTTCGAGGGCTATGCTCCGATGGAGTGCAGTGCCATCCCATATCTCGTGGAAGACCTTGATCCTGGATATGAGAAGGAGCATGCGTGGGGACAGCACAGTGGCGACTTGGTGGACAAGGGCCTAGTGCAGTTGCACATCCAGCAGCGCCAGTATGGTCTCGGTTGCGTAGACAGTTGGGGAGCCACCCCGATTGACAAGTACAAGATGCACTATCAGGACCGCTCCTTCACCTTCGTCATCAAGGCAAAGAAGTAAGTCCGACAGATATATAATGCAAAAGGGGCGCGCCATAATAGG
>CAVKNF010000234.1:0-2024 GCA_963657415.1 bacterium
ATGAGTTCACCGTCACCTTCTCTGCCATGGAAGATGTGGAGAAGAGCAGCGGCACAACGACAAACCGCTTCCGCATCACCGCAAGAATCAATCCCGAGGGAAAGATCAGAGACTTCAACATGAGCCGTGTGATAGAATAACGACACATTTTTATGCGAAAGAAGAAACCGCTTCCTATATTTGAGAATGTCACCATCACCGACGTGGCGGCTGAGGGCAAGGCTCTCGCACGTGTCAACGACATGGTGGTGTTTGTACCCTGGGCCGTACCGGGCGACATAGTAAACCTGCAGGTGACACGCAAAAAACACTCTTTCTGCGAAGCCCGCATCATCGACTTCGTGGAGAAGAGTCCATTGAGAATAGAGCCACGTTGCCCTCACTTCGGCATCTGCGGCGGATGCAAATGGCAGAATCTGCCTTATGCCGAGCAACTCAAGGCCAAGCAGAAGCAGGTGCACGACCAACTGTCACGCATCGGCAAGGTGGAGTTGCCTGAGTTTCGCCCTATAATGGGTTCTGTGAAGGAGTTTGAATACAGAAACAAACTGGAGTTCGGCTTTTCCAACAAGCGCTGGCTCACTCAGGATGAGGTAGACAAAGGTCTGGAGATAAAGGACAAGAATGCCGTAGGTTTTCACATTACGGGTGCCTTCGACAAGATTTATCCCATAGAAAACTGCAGTCTCATGGAACCACTGCAAAACGACATACGCAACTCCATACGCGACTATGCTCTGGAGCACGACCTCACCTTCTATGACCTGCGCAATCAGCACGGACTGCTCCGCGACATGGTGCTGCGCAACTCCAACACTGGCGAGTGGATGCTCATAATGCAATTCCGCTTTGACGAGGAGGGCGACGAGAAGCGCGCCGAGGGTCTCATGCAATATATTGCCGACCGATTCCCGCAGATCACCTCTCTGCTCTATGTCAACAACCAGAAGTGCAACGACACATTCAATGACCTTGATGTCATCACCTTCAAGGGCAATGACCACATATTCGAGGAGATGGAGGGGCTAAGGTTCAAGGTTGGTCCGAAGAGTTTCTATCAGACCAACACCGAGCAGGCTTACCACCTCTACTCCGTGGCGCGCGAGTTTGCAAACCTCACCGGCAACGAACTGGTGTATGACCTCTACACGGGTACGGGTACGATAGCAAACTTCGTATCTCGCAAGGCTCGCAAGGTGATAGGTATAGAATATGTGCCCGAGGCTATCAGCGACGCCAAAGTGAACAGCGAGATCAACGGCATCGACAACACTCTCTTCTATGCCGGCGACATGAAGGACATACTCACCGAGGACTTCATCCACGAGCACGGACGACCGGATGTCATCATCACTGACCCTCCGCGTGCGGGCATGCATCCCGATGTGGTGAATGTCATTCTCGGTGCCAGTCCCAAGCGCATCGTCTATGTGAGTTGTAACCCTGCCACCCAGGCTCGCGACCTGCAACTCATGGATGCGGAATACAAGGTGGCGGCAGTGCAACCTGTGGACATGTTCCCGCATACGCCACACGTGGAAAATGTAGTATTGCTTGAAAAACGCGAGGCATAATGGTCAACAAGGTATTGCTCATCTATACAGGCGGCACCATAGGCATGGGCGTAAATCCAGCCACTGGCACTCTCGAACCGCTCGACTTCAAGTATTTGCTTAAGCAGTTGCCTGAGTTTAAGTATATCAAGACGGAGGTCGACGTGCACCAATTCTCGCCTGCCATCGACTCAAGCGACATGACGCCCGAACTGTGGGCGCAACTCGTCAGCATCATCTCGTCCAACTATGATGACTACGACGGATTCGTCATCCTGCACGGCACAGACACCATGTCCTACACAGCTTCCGCCTTGTCGTTTATGCTTGAAAACCTCACCAAACCGGTTATCCTCACCGGTTCGCAGTTGCCTATAGGACAGTTGCGCACCGACGGCAAGGAGAATCTCATCACAAGCATCGAGTTCGCCTCTGCCATGAATGAGGATGGGCGTGCTATGGTGCCCGAGG